>CAYOTZ010000001.1:0-44483 GCA_964407035.1 uncultured Methanosarcinales archaeon
TATAAATTTAATGAGGGTTTCGCCAGAGCCCAATCTTCTGAAGCAATTTGCCAAACTTGCTTGCTTCCTTTTGCTCCTCAATTTCAACATATTTCTCACCGAGCAGTTTAGCCGCAAGCTCTTTGAAGCAAGCAGTAGAGTTCGCTTCAAAGTCATAATGGATAACAGGGTGACCTTGTTTCTGTGCTTCTAACACTGCCTTGTCTTCAGGTATCACTGCAAGCACTGGCTTGAGCATGATCTTTTCTATGTCCTCTTTGCTAAGTTCTGCTCCTTGCCTGTGCCTATTGACTATAACGCCGAGCACATGGGTTTTGTGTCTCTCGCAGAAACGGGCTGTCTTTAAGCCATCATGCACAGATATGGAATCTGGAGTCACCACAATTATCACTGCATCAGCTATTTCCAATAGCTTCTCATTCAGCTTGCTGAAACCGGGTGGAGTATCGATAATCACCAGCTCTGATGACTTAATGCCTGAGAAAACATCCTTGGTAATCTCTATGTTGTAGTCGTCTTGGTTGTAGGCAATATCGCCGAGAATGCACTTCAAGCCGCTCGGGTGCACATACACTATCTCGTCAAGCTGAAGCTTCTCTTTAAGCGCCTTGTGCAAAGTAAAGTCCTTTACCTGCTTATACACAAGCCCAAGCTGGGTAGCTATGTTCGGTTTCAGCAGATCACCATCAACTACTATGACACGCCTGCCAAAGTTGTTCAGAGCCAAACCGAGATTTATCGCCACTGTCGTCTTGCCAACACCCCCTTTGCCAGAAGCCACAGCCAATAATTTCGCCATTTCTTATCCCCTCTCGAATTCTATATCAATGTGAACACTATGCAATGCTTCCTTCATATCCAGCTCCTCGCCTGTCCTGTTGTAATGCTCTATCAGTTTCATAGTCAACCTGAGGAAGGTTTCTGTTTGCTTAAAATACTCTTCTATAGTGTCTATATCCACCTCTATCACTATCTTGTCAATAATAACGCTCATCCTGACACCGCGCCTGAACTCGTTAGAGTTCAGTGGACTGGCTTTCTTTATCTTCCGCATTACAAGATAGAAGTTAAGTAGCTCTTCTGTTTCCTTATGCTCTAATAACTGCTTCAATGCATTTACCCTTGCAAAAACACTTCCAGGTATCTCAGATAGCTTACCAAGCTCCTTATAGAACTCAAGCAACGCCATAATGGCATTATCAAAACAATTAATGAGCCGGGTTAGTATATTTTCAAGGATATCAACAGTTCTTGTGTACTTCAAGCTAACAAAGATGAGGTGGTCTGCCCTGTTGAATTCTGATTTTGCATTATTTAAATATGTATTCATTCTTTTCCACTATCCTGTTATTCAGTTTTATAAGTTCTTTGGCTTTTCTCACGAATTCTTTCAGTTCGTCAAGCTCAACTGTCTTGACCCTGTAATCACTTGAGCATATAACGAATTTGCCTTTCCTTATAAATTCAACTGAAGAGTGTTTGTGCTCAGAAACAAGCTCGTATACTCTGTTCAGCAGAGCAATGTAACTCTTGTTTATGTTGTATCTGGGGGATATCTTGTGTTTGTATATATCAAGTTTTGATTCGAATGTGTCGTGAAAAGCAGGGATGCGCTTGAACAAACGCTCGTAGTACAGCACAGAAGCGATGCTATTGGCAAGTGCCAGAAATATATTCTCGAGAACGGATATGAGAAGTTTATCGTCCTTTACAAGGGAGTAAGTAACATAAAGCATATGGTCGGCAATCTTGATGTAGTGCTCTGCTCTCTGGCGTGCCTCCTGAAACTTTTCCATGACAATTATATGTTTAGGAGTATATAAAAAGTTTGTGGAGTTATTCAGAATCAGATAGCTCAAGTATCGTCTTTGCCAGGTCACCCTTGTTCCTTATCAGCGCTTCTCTGGCAAGCTCTGGTTTGACACCTGTTTGTTCAACAATTGTATTAATGTCATCTTCGCTTATCTCTGGCGTAGAGTCAAGCTCTGATTCTTCTATCCTACCTGAAATCTGGAATGTTTCTTCACCTATCATATTTATCTTAGTGACGCTCGGCTCTATTATCTTGATTATTCTGTCATTACAGCGTATTACTACCTCATTAGCTGGTATAGTCACCTGCTTGATTCCCATTCGCTTCATCATCGCTTCCATCTGCTTGGGGTTGATTTTTGGGAACAATCACAACACCTCATAGATACTTCAGCAGAATCTCTACAACCACTACAATAGAAATGAGCAGTATTACATGTCCTGGCTTGAGTTTTATCTTTGTTCGCTCCTCGTCAAAGTATCTTACCAAGCCGCCTTGTGATGAAGGCATCCATATCTTATCGCGTCTTGCCATAGCTTCTTAAAAGTGCGCTTATATTTAAATATGTTTTGGAATTGGAAAAAGCTTAATAAGAAGCAGATATTTTTCAGGAACATGGCTGACCTGTGGACCAAGAAATACTCTCCAAGCAATACTTCAGAGGTTATGGGCCAGACAAAGCCGCTCTCTGAGTTAAAGCAGTTCATTGTCAATTTCAACAGAGAGAAAAAAAAAGCAGCTCTCGTTTATGGGCCAACTGGTTGCGGTAAGACCTCTGCTGTTTATGCGTTAACAACTGAGCTTGGGTTTGAGCTTGTTGAGCTCAATGCCTCTGATTTTCGCAACAAAGAAGCACTAGACAGGATTATAGGTTCTGCAAGCAAGCAGAGGAGCTTGTTCTATAAGAGCAAGATAATACTTGTGGATGAGTTGGATGGTATTGCAGGCAAGGAAGACCGTGGCGGGCTTCAGGAACTCCAAAAGCTAATAGATAAAACAAGCTTTCCCATAGTAATGACAGCTAATGAGCCCTGGAACCAAAGATTTGCTAATCTCCGTAGGAAGTCAAAACTTATAGCTTTCAATAAACTGAGCTACACGAGTGTTATGAGCTGTCTGAAGAGGATTTGCCATTCAGAAGGTATAGAGTATGAGGCAGAAGCTCTGGAGAACTTAGCCAGAAGAGCTGATGGCGATTTAAGGGCTGCACTAACTGACCTCTTCATACTTGCGAGGCATGACAACAAGCTAACAAAAGCAAAGCTAATGCTTCTGTTCGACAGAAGAAGGGAAATCTCTATCATAGAAGCAGTTATGAGGGTACTCAAAACAAGGGACGCTGGAGTGGCACTAAAGGCGCTTGATGATGTGGAAGAGGACTATGACGAGCTTATGCTATGGCTGGATGAGAATCTCCCAAAGGAGTACAAAAAGCCAGAAGAGCTTAGCAAAGCATATAATTGGCTCTCGCTTGCAGATATATTCAGGGGCAGGATTAGGAGATGGCAGTATTGGCGCTTTTTAGCGTATATACGCATTTTCCTTGGTGCAGGAGTAGCCCTAGCAAAAAAAGAAAAATACCACGGGTTCACAAAAATAGAAAGAGGCAGGAGGATTCTTAATATCTGGATATGGAACAGGAAGAACCAGATAAGACAATCTATTGCAGTCAAGCTTGCAGATGCGTTACACTGTTCCAAGAGCTATGCCTTTCGAGAGCTGGTGCCTTTTGTCCAGCTAATGGCGCAACACGACAGAACACTGTTCAAAGCTATGAGTGAAGAGCTCGGGTTGGATGAAAAAGAAGAAGAATGGTTGGCGAGCAGCAGAGCTTAGCCATAACTTAAATGTCTTCCAAACTGTGCTCTTTCACATAGAATCCTGCTTCGCCTTCTGGCAGGTGTGGAGAATCCACGAGTTTAGCAACTCTGGCTCCCTTCTTGCCCTTTCTGAGATATATCCTATAAGTAGACGCATGAGCAACTATATGGCCGCCAATCGCCTTTGTGGGGTCGCCAAAGAATACATCAGGAGACGCCATCACCTGGTTTGTTACATAAATGCAAACATTGTAAACATCAGCCAACCTCAGTAGTGTGTGCATATGCCTGTTGAGTTTCTGCTGTCTCTCTGCCAGTGTGCCCCGACCAATGAACTCGGCTCGGAAGTGTGCTGTTAATGAATCGACAACAACCAAACGAACCTTGAGCTTATCACGCTTTATCAGCTCTTCAATCTTCTCTGCCAGTAGCATTTGATGGTCTGAGTTATACGCTCGAGCAACTTTGATATGCTCAAGCACCTTTTTGGGGTCCAAATTAGCACCCTTAGCAAGCTGTTCTATTCTTTCAGGTCTGAATGTGTTTTCTGTGTCTATATAAACAGCATACGCCTCAGGATCTGCTTTCTGCAGCATGACGCAGAGAACATGTGCAAGCTGGGTCTTACCAGAACCGAACTCTCCAAAAGCCTCTATGATAGAGCCAGTTTCAAACCCACCGCCGAGTAGGTTGTCCAGTGCCTTGCTGCCTGTGGTTATCTTTAATACTTTGGTGCGTTTCTCAAGTAGCTCAGCCCCTGATTGGAAGCCCATCTGTAGCTTGTCCCGTGCATACTGGATTATCTTGCGTATCTGGGCAGTGCCGAGGCCTGTGGCTTCCTCAAGCTCGCTAAGGGAAGCCACAGCTATGCTCATTAGGTTATCGTAACCAGCTTCAGCGAGTTTGGCAGCTGTTGCCAAACCAACCCCTGGCAATTCTTCCAACTTGAATTCAGTATCGCTAATTTTTACCACCCTCAACACTTAATCTAACAATTACCACTTATAAAGTTTTTTATATCTCTTCCACTTCTTCGTCCTCAGTTACATGGGGCAATCCAAGCTCTTTTAGCGTAACATACTCGTATGCCTTGTTTAAAACAAGCACTGCCTTGGGTATGTCGTTTACGCGGAAGGTATTGCTGGAAGCCCACTCCCCTTCCTTGTTCTTATAGCTTCGCTCAAGAGAGACAGTATAGAAAACAGCTTTTGAACCGTCCTGTCTCGTTGCCTCATTCTGCCAGATAGTGGCTGTAACAGGTCCTGCCCTAAACTTTTTTTCAGGTTTGTTCATTTTGCTTACCTCCTTCCTTTTCGGATTTTATTTCAGGGTAAGCTGTTGTTTTCACATGCTTACAATACACTTATTATGAAAGAAGCTTATAAATTTATGTTGCTAAATTGTCCAGTGTCCTCTGGTTAGAGTGCAACACCTACACAGTTTAATGCAACAAACAACCAGAAAATTAGCTTGTCTTGCAGCGAACCGGTTGCTAATCTGCCCTTTATCCTGAATTTTAAAGGATAAAACAATCGCACACCGCTTGGCGTCAGAGAGTCGAGCAGCAGATGAGAAGTGTAACCCAAAAAGAAAACAAGCCCTAGTTCTACTGATAATGTTGATATAAGCGTAACAGCAACGATAGGTAACAATAGCGAGTGAAAAATTCCTCTATGGGCAAGAAACCTGCCAATAGCAGGCAATCTTCTACCGGTAAATGAGTTCACAGCATCCATATCAGGAATGATAGCTGAAACAAGAATTAACATCAGAGATAAGAAAGAGTGGTGTATTATCCCTGTCTTAAAAGCAAGGATGTAAACAAAAACAGCAAAGGCAATGTGCGTTCTAAACAACATTTTAAATTAACTTTAGCTTTTGTAGAGCAATGTAAAGCTTATATGAGTTCCTCATCTATGTCAAGGTCATTTAAGTCATCTTCTGCTGGCTCGGTTGTGTCCTGTTGAGAAGCAACTGGCTGTTCTACATTATCTGTGGGTTTAACAGTTTTCTTTTCTTCAGCCACTTTTTGCTTTAATGCTGCTATTTCCTTGTCTATGTCCACAGGTGATACGCTGCGTGCTATGAACTCTATCCTGTCGAACATCTCGTTTTTAACAGCCCTGCCCTCGAATAGCATAACCTGGCCAAGCAGTTCTGTCTTCTTGTCAGAGAACAACTCTGGTTTCTCTCTGTAGCTAAGCAATGTGTTTGATTCACAATTGGTAAGTTGCTCTACTGTGTTGCCAAAGCACACAACGCGTATATTGCCAGTTCCGTCGTCAGCAAATAGCGTTAGTGCGTAAGAGTAAGCCGGCTGCACTATGCCGTGTGTGTTGCAACGCCAACCCTGTTCTGTGGTTTGGAGCCTTTTCTGGCATTGAGGGCATACCTCGTAAAACCTAAGCTCAAACACTTGGACTATGGTTGCCTTAATCTCTGCGTTAAGCTCATTACCAGTTAGCTCAGATATCTGGAGCCGCTTTGGCTGATTAACGCTTACTGCCTCAATTGTCTCACCTGGAGGGTTGATTATGAGCTTTGACTTTGCATTCAGGTGCAGCTCCTTTCTGTCCCTGTTCTGCCGGGCAGATGCACCCAGCACTCTAACTACTATGCCTGGAGTTATCTTTTTGAGCAACTCAACCATATCATTCCAGAGAACAACCCTTATCTCGCCTGTTTCGTCTGCTATTATCATAGAGGCGACCCTGCCCTTGCCAAGCTTACCGTCGAACTCTCTCGGTTCAAACACTCTTATTACTTTACCAACTGTTTCAACATTGCGCATACCGCCAAGAATCTTGTTTATCTTCATCCTGCCGCCACTGGCATCAAAGAGCTTTATTCCAAGCTCATTGGCAACTATATGGGCTGCTCCTTCTTTGCTAATCAAACCAGAAAGCTGGTCCATCTTTGCCTTTATGCGCTGCTCAAGCTCCTCTCTTGTTATGTCCTTCTTCTCAAGAATTAAGTTTATCAGTTCTTCATATGGTATGTTAATCATATCAAGCCCCCTTAGCTTGTTGAACAAGGGATTGTTTAAAAAGCTTATTCTTTTCTAAACATAAAGAAGAACAACAAATTCTTTTGCTTTACCTGTTTCGCACCACTTTTATGCTCTTCATATAAGGGCACTTTATAACTTGAATTAACAACAACAAAAAATGGCTTGTTTATAGTGCACTTTACTGGAGTGTCTGTGTCTAAATGATGAGCAGCCAGCTCCTCGTTTTTTAGCTTGGTTTTTTCAACACTGATATTCTTTAGTAAATCTTCTTCTGTCATATCTTTGTTTTCAAGCTCTTCCTGGTGTTCTTCTCTGAGTCGCTGCTCAAGCTCTTCAAATTTCGTCTGGAGCGAATCTATAAATTTATTCTTAATTTTATGCCACCACTCATTCAATGTCATACTGTCAGGTGTTAAAACACAGCTCACATTAACACCCTCAATAGGATATCTGCCAAGATAAAGATAGCGCAAGTCCACAGATGAACGGGTAAAGAATTGGTATGGAGTTAGTTCAGCAGAAACCTTGTCATTTGAAGAGTGGCAGAACTTAATTTCTTTTCTGTAGTATGTATTAGCCCTATCCCCTTCGCCATAAAAATTACACACAACTGTTTCTATATAAGTCGGTTTGGATAGGATGTAATCTGTAGTTTCCTTAGGTCGTAAATTGAAGTTTATTGTATCAATCGCCTGGTGTTCAATATCTTCATAGTTATCAGAACTGCTGATATTTACTGCAACACAATGGCGGCTGAAATTAAACCAAAGCACTTTCAACGGCTTCAAGCTTAGGTTGCAGTAGCAGTAAGTATCATTTGTATTATAACAGCCATAAAGCAGCTCTGCAAAAACAAGGAAATTATAGCTTTCTGGCAAATCCTCTGGCTTGGTAAAGTCCTCGTAAAGCCACCATTGCTCATTTTCGTTGCTATACGACTCTAATTGCTCTTTCAGGCATTGCTCGTAGTTCTCACTATCTTGGCAATTAGCTGCTATCTTAACTGCCTTCTTATAAATATCTACAATCGGCTCTTCTGGAAGGAAGGCAATATTAGAGAAATAAGCAGCTCTCGTTCTGAAATAAACATCATCATCCTTTTTGCTTATAACCATGGGCTCGTAAGATTGAACATAAAGCTTTTTTTCTGTGTCCCCTCTAAAGAAATAATAGCTGTAATGCTCAGGAAATTCTGGATATTCTGCTAAGTTGTAAAATTCCATTACAGATTTGCTAAAATAAGCCATAAAGCTCCTATTGAAATCTTTCCAGAAAACATTACGAACAGAGCTGTTGCTCGGTATACAGTTAATATCTGGTTTTATAAGTGTTGTGCCCAAGGAGCTTTTACAGTCCTTAGGGCTTACATTAAAGGGTAAAGTATAAAGGGCACTGTGGCTGGCGAACCTTACTGCATAATCCCCGTAAAGATACCAGAGATTAGCATACTTGTAATCATCTATTGCTTTGCTAACTATATCCCCTGTTACATAGCGCTCGTGTCTGGCCATCCTGTTGTTAGAGCCGATATAGAGTATCAGCACAGCTGCCATAAAGGCAAATACCACAATTGCCATGAAAAAAATCCTGCCATCCTTCCTCCTGGTCAACTCATGCAGTAATCCAATAATACCTCCACCTCCTTCTCGTTATCCTCATTAAATTCTTTTTTTAGAGGTCCGATACCAGGCAGCAGAGCAATAGAACTAATAAGCTGCTGGCATTCATCGCTGCTCGTTTCACCAACATCGATACTTTTCGTATTTTGTCCTGCTCCAACACTGAACCTGAAAATGTGAATACCTGTTTTACTCTTGAAGTCACCAAGGAACTCTTGAATTTCTAATTCAAGCCGGAGGTCACTTGTAGCTGCATAATAAACAAGCAACTCGCCAAAGCTTATCCTTGTGCCCTGAAATTCGACAGGCATTCTCAACATATTCTGTAAGGTAATATCTGCTACTGTTTCGTCAAATTTATTCCTGAGGGTGTGCTCAAACTCCACATGCTGGAGCTTAAAAAGGAATAACATTATTATAGTGAACAAAATAGCGAGTCCTATTGCTGCCAAATCCACTATTGCCGGGGTTAAGCCTTTTTTCATTTGCTCGGCCTCACAACATCAACAACAAGGTAACCTGGCTCAAACTTAGAGCCATCTTTTATAGTTACAAAATATTCCTGGGTAATTCTGAATGCACTCCCAAAGCCAAGTAAACCTGTCTTAGCCAGAACCTTCCACTTGCTATACCAGTAGCTGTTCCATATTATTCTCTTTTTCAGGTTGTGATTGAAATCATAAAGCGAAAGATTGTAAGCCCAAAAAAGCTCTTTGCTGGGATCATTGCTGTCACTTAGGTTGATAAAAAAACTATTGTTTAACAGTAACTCATCAAACCTTGTTGTGTCAATAATGCCTAAATTCAACCGACCATTATCAACATAACTAAAACCATTTGGCGAGGTCATTAGAGCATTAATCATTAGATAGGTTTCTCCTTTTTTAACATCTATGTCTGTCTTGAAAACAATACCCTCAAACATGAGATAAACAATTATCAGTGCGATAACGAAGATTACCCTCATTATGAATATCACTGCATCGTAAACCCAAAATCCTGCTGACTTATTCATTTTTTAAAGCATGAGCAATTGCAGTAGCCATCTTTGCTTTGTTTTCAAATAATTCATTAATCTTGGAAGATTGGATATTACCGAGCTCCAAAACAAATGCTGGCTTGTCAGTGCTTTGCAGTATTGAATACTGCCCTGTAGCATCCTCATTTGGGTCATACGGCATTACTATGATGCCGTCTATCAATTCGTCAAGTTGCAATACAAGCTGATTGAGAATCCTGCAAGCGTAAGAGTAAGCTATAGAATAATTATCATTAACAGCCACAAAAGCCTTAACATACGAATTGCTGCCTGTGTAATTGCCAACATGCAAAGAAACTAGCAAATCAGCTCGGTTAAGCTTTTCTGCGACCTCCTCTTCAGACACGCGGGTTGTTCCTGAACACCTTATTATATTTATTTGGTCATACTCAGCAAAAGGCCTTGAATATAAAATCTCAAACCCGTCCAGGCTCGCTGCAAGCGCCTCTGCCAGCTGACAGCATTCTGCTGATTCTGAAAAGCCATTAACTATAAGCCCTGTATCATCTTCCTCGCCATGACCGGAATCTATCATCAAGGTGCGAGGCTTATAAGTAGTAGTAGGGCACACAAGAAGGTTCTTTAGCTCTAAGCTGCTGTTCGTTATGTTAAGCTTCACTCTGTCATTAGTAAACACAATCTGGCTTGGTTTTTTCTTCAGCTGGATGTTGCTTTTGAATAGCGATTTGTCCCAGAGGAACACCCTTTTCTTTTCATTAGGGTATTTTTTAGAATCAACTCCCAGTGTTTCCTCATTCCAAACAAAAGAGTATTGGGCTAACTCAACCTTTGGAGGAGTGAAAATTATTACAATTTGGCCAGGCGCGGCCTCAGATAGCGTTGTTAGCATAGCCAGTTCTGTAGTGAGCATTTTCTTTTCAAGGTCCTCACCAGAACCTCTCTGGCTTGCAACCACAACAAATGCAACAGCGACAATAGAAGCAAGTATTATATCAATAAGGGTCCCCATTAGCCCCTCTAAAGGCGCCTGGGCTTTTCTTGGTTTCATTGTGAGTTTTTATAATCTTGCCATGCCTTTTTTCTGGCATTCTCCTCGTTTACTGTATAAGGATGTATGTAAATAAAACGCTTGTCACCAATCCTAACTCTTTCTACATAGAAAGGCACCATATTCTCATGAGGTGTTTGAATTATTGCAAGCTTCTGTATTATGTGCCTTTGTACTTCGTGACTTAAATGAGTAAGATACCCATCAATCCCAGAAGGAAGTTTTTTGTCTTCCATGGCAACTCTTTTTTGTTTATTCCACCAGCTGTCATGCCCTTCATAATAACCAGAAGTGTAAAAATAAACATTCTCGCCGAAATCCTTGCAGTATACCTTGTAGTTTCGCTTTTCAAGCTTGCCCCAGGTGCTTATCGCTGTATAGTAACAGATACAGCTGCCTATGCAATAATCTGCTCTAAGAACAGAAGGTTTTTCCTCAATGAATTGTTCTACAGGCTCAAAATTGAAATTATAGCCAATAACAGCATCATCTCTACCTACACCAAAGATAACTATTGTGGAAGCATAATCCTGTGGTAAGCCATCAACAAAAGAAACAGCATCTACTAGCCTTTCAAAAGATTGAATAAAGCGCTCATCCTGCCTCTCTGTGAAGAGAGGATATATCTTAGAACCGAAGCCTACAATGCTAAGAAGTGTAATACTACCAGCTATTAAAAACACGAACGATATCAACAGTATGGTTTGAACACCCTTTTTGTTACTCATTGTGTTGTCGGTTGGGCAGTTGAAGTGGTTGCGTCTGTTAGCTGAGTGGTTTCTGTTGATTGTTGGCTGCTTGATTCTTTGAACCTCGCACATTCTGGCAAATCATCTCGAATACCGTCACCGTCATTGTCACCGTTTGTCCACGGCCAGACAGAGCAGGCAGCCCTGTCATTGGTGTCATCTTGTATCCTGAAAATCGCCTTGAGTGAATTACCAACGCCTTTGTTTATAGCAAATGCATAAACAGCGAAAAACATTATACAAATAACAGCGCCAATAATTACCCACCACATATAGCTAGCTCCTTTTTTGTCCATATTAGTCACCTCGCCTCTGCCTTGAGTTTACAGCATACTTTGTCCTCTGGGCAACCAGGTAGATATAACATATTAAAATCTCGCGGGCACTTGTTGTTACACTCCTTTTCTTTAGTGTTATAATCTTCTTTGCATATATCCATACAAGTGCCACCATTGGTTAAGCAAGGATTAAGGCAGCAAACATAACCCTCTGCAGGGCATCCGTAACTACTTCTGCTGAAAAAATCGCATTCCTCCTCTGGGATGCATAGCCCGCCACGCCTCTGACAATCATTTGTTTCCTTATGCCACTCACGCGCCTTGTCGTTGAATATTATCACTAGCACAACCAGCACAATTAATGCTAATGCTGCCACTATCAAGGTCTCCAAGCTCAGACTAACACCTCTTTTTTTCATTATTAATCACCTATCTCGTATTGTTTCAAAGGTTTCATTATAATAAGTTTCTCTTCATCATCATAAGCAGAATCATCAACAAACATTGTGCCTACAGCTATAATGCCTCGATCAGTATCATAACCTATCTGAGTGAGGAATTCTGAGGGGGGGTTGGATATTTTCACCCACAAAAACTCTCCATTAATATACACATGGTAGTTGTCTATATGCTGCTCCACATCAGAACCAGCTTCCTTATATTTGTTGTTCAAAACACAGAGTTCACAATTATCCTGGTCAGGCAAGCAAACATACGGAAAAATTTTATATCTTGTTAAAATTTGTGCGCTAGTGCAATCAATTTCATCTGGTACAATAAGAGTGACTTTCTGGTTAGGTATTGTTTTGCTGAATTTATTTTTTATTAGCCCTACTTCATCACACATTTCCCCACCAGGGAAATGAATGGCTTCTACGATTAGTCCTTCTGGTGTGTTGCTCAGGTTCAAATATGGCATCTTATCAAAGTGCAAATCGACAGTTGTGGGCTGGAAAACTGCTTCCTCGTTGGAAGCCACACTCTCAAGAGTAGAAACAAAGCCAAGGAAGTTGTAATAGTAAAAATCCCGAAATCCATTGCATATAACCTTATTCTTATTTATTGTGCTAGTGAAGTCATTGGCAACTCCGAAATGCCATTCTCCTTGTTCGTCCTGATAAAACAGATGCACTATGTTTAGTTGCTCAGCGCCAGTTACTTTTGTTTCCAAACTAGTCAGCTCATCACCCATTAACAACTCAAATTTTCCATCTGCATCCTGCTTGATCAGTGCGTATTTCTGAATTACAGGAGGGTACAAAGTAAGGGTTTTTCCATCAACTTTAATCCTCTGTTGTCTCCCAAGCTGAACACCGTAGTTTATAGATTCCAAAGTGAATTTGCGTATTATCTCTTCATCTTCGCTATTAAAGTTTATTATATCATAATCAGGAGGCAATAAATAGAAATTTGTTGAGTGCTTTTCTTTTGTTAGGAGTATCCTAAAATGGTTCAATCTTGTTGGTTTCAACACAAGGCACGGGCAGGGGATATTGAAAGGATATGAATTGTCATTACAGTTCCTTATGTTGTTAATGAAATCTTGAAAGAAAGAGATAGCAGATGTCTTATCAAGTTCTGTTATGTCAGAGGTTTCATTAGGTGTCATGTTCAGTATCGGCTTTCCCGCATCTCTTATCATGGGCCCAAAAATTGATATTGCAAATATTAATAACAATAATGCAAGCGCCCATTTCAGCAGCTCTTCAAAGGTCATAGTATCCTCTTGAGAAAATCTATTATTCCAAGCGACTTATTTGTGAATAAGTGGAATATGAAGAGCAGCAAAAGGGCAGCGAACACAGCTAATACGAGAAGCACTAACCAGTGGGGTAGGTCGCCTCTTTTGTTCATACCTCTTCATTAATTAATGTTCTATTTAAATTTATTGCTGTTAGCTACTCAGTTATTTAACAATATCGAGAATAACATACCTACTGTCGGTATCCCAATCAGAATCATCCAATGCTACTATTTTATTGCCTGAGTATTCATCTAGCTGATAAAGGGCTGTAAGTGAAATATCATCAGCGCGATTAAAAAAGATACTGGAATCTGCGATTTCAAGGTCAAAATATTTATAAGGGGATTCAGCATTCGGACAATATCCTCCAGAAAAAACATAATAATTGGTAAATACACACACTTTGCAATTTTCCTCGTTTGGCAAGCATTCCACTGGAAATTTATCACATTTTTCATTGTCTCTCAAATAATTGATGAACCCTAAACACCCATAATCTTTGACACCTGGTGTGGAGGATTTAACCAAGAATCTAACATTAACGCCAGTTATAGTAGCATTATAGAAATCTTTCTCTGGCCAAATGTAATTTGAAGCAAGCTGCTCAGGATATTGGTAGCCAAGCACCTGAGTGTTCTGTGAGCTGTTTTTTATTACTACATAGCTGTGCTCAGGGAAGTCTTCTGTAAACACATGTCTGGAATTGTCACTTGCTGCCTGCCTGATAAACTCAACAAAGTTGTTGAACTGCTCTTTACCTTCCTGCATTTTAGAGCAAGAGGGCATCTTATTTAAGGAAAGCCTGTTATCATTGGGAGTTGAGTGGACTATAACTCTGTCCAGGTTCTCTTCAAAGACCTGCACGAGACGCACACCCCAGATGTTTTTACTGTCTGTGGAACTCAAAGGGAGAGAATCTCCATATTTTATATTAAGTGTACCATCGTTATTCCCGTCAAACAAGATATATTTCCACCACATTGGTAACCAAAACAAGTAATTCAAATCTTTTTTGGGTATATTATATGTAGAGTCCTTACTATTCACAGGAGCTATAACAAAAGATTGAATATTATAATGCAGCTCTTTGCTTATTAATGCTTGCTCTTCAAGCTCCTCCTCGCTACTAAGATTAGCATTCTTGGGCAGAAGATAAATCTTAGATATCTTATCTTGTTCAGATGGGTTAGGCATAATAATTATCATTTTCATATCCAATAAGGGTGTAGCATCCACTACATCGCACTTACATGCAAGAGGTGGTAAAAAATCATATTCTTCATGCAGGAAATCGTAGCTAAAACACTTCTCCAATGCTTCGAGATAATTCTCAAAGAAGAGGATGCTGAATCTGTGCCTGGTTATATCTATAGTATCATTAACCTTTGGAGGGTTATAATCTGGCGCTTTATAATTTCTGTACATAAGGAATACACCACCGCTCACAATAGCAAGGAATAGCACAGCAATAATCCACTTCAACAGCTCATTCCATTCCATTTTTTTAGCCCAGTTTAGTGCATTGCTGTTCCAGTATATCCTCTTCAGAAAAGGGGCTTACGACTATTCCGTAGCTCCAGTTTATATCAGCAGACGGCCCACCAATAAAGCCAGCACCAGCGCCAATAGCAGCTCTGAAGGGTGCTTTCAATGCTATGGAAGCTAATTTCGAAAGTATTGTAGTTGAGCCACCAGTGAGGAATGTTGTTGCTGCTGTGAAAACAAAACCGCCAATTGCTGAAAGACCTGAAACAAGCCATTTGTCCCAGAAGCCGCGCTCCTTGCCATAAACCAGCAGAACAGTATACGGCAGAGATGTGTTAATAAAAGGAAAAGGAAGCTCTTCTTCTAGGAAATCTTCAACTGGCATCCTTGCAAGCTTATTCAAATCTTCATAATCCTCAATAGTTGGTGAAACACCATAAATAAACTCGTAGTAACTGCGCTTGTCTCTAAACCGTGGGATGCGATGCGCCATCATGTATGCAGTTAAATTCTTCAGTAACTTATCTCTAGCTTCACCCTCAAAATCAATATAAGCGCAGATAATGCAGAAGCGCTCTCTATGACCACGAGCGACATTAAAGATGTTGTAGCGACCCTCTCCGAACCTGTCCCAGCAATCGTAAGTGGCATTTGCTATCACCTTGTAAATCTCCTCTTCGTCGCCAGTATTTATTATAAACTTCTTGGGCGGGCATTTAATATCAGAAACTACAAATGAATCAAATTCCTTAAAGTTCCTTATAGCATTAGCACGCACAGAGGCCTTGCATATAGCATCCTGGCTAGTTGCTTCTGTTTGCTTCCTTATAAGCCACACAATATACATACAGATTACTAACACAACAACAAGCAGAATAACCTTTACGATAAAACTGTGGCTGCCTTCTTCTCCTCTCTTATCCCCAAACAAAGTCGCACTTTGCATTTTTAAAATCATCTACAGGCCAAAGCACCATCTGCAGATTGTCTCTGCTGTACTTGAGAAAGCTCAAATCAAAAGGACCAATTTTAAGCCCGATAGCTCCACCTTTTCTGAAGTAATATATTAAATAATAGGTCTTTGACGTGTCTAATTCGTCTAATTGCTCTGGATTGGGTGGGTAAACTAAAAGCTTTGTGTTCTGAGGAGAGAAATAATCGTAGTACAGCATGTTCCTGCCAGGCATTCTCTTTAGCTTGAGATACTCAACAAGCTCTGTTATCTTGTTATATTCAGATTGAACACTCTCATCAAAGCTTATCTTGGCGCAGAGTATGCAGTAAACAGCTGTTGGTCTAAAAAAAGGCACCACATGCCACTCACTACCGCCAAAAGGGTCTATCATTCCCTCGCCTGTTTTGAACCAGCATCTCCGCATAACATCAGCCAGCTCAAGCTTTATATCAGCCAGCGGGTTTTTGGAACTTGACTTCTTTATTACAACCTGCTCCATTTTGCATTTTGGTTCTGAAATAGGTTTTGCATGACCTGACTGTCCTGGTAACTTGTCCCAGATAGAAAGCTTTTTAGAAGCTTCCATCAGCATTAAAGAGTTCCTGCAAACATCAGCATCTGTTTTGCTTTCAAACAAAGGTAGAAACTTCACGGCAAGATAAATAATCGCTATACCCACAAGAATACCAAGTGTTAATAAGATTACACTGCTGATTGCTAATCCCTTTTTCATTCTCTCAAAGCTCGCAGTATTTTGAACAAGATGAATATAGCAGAAACAAAGAAAGCACTCATAACAATTAGGGTGAGCAGGCTTTTGTGTATCAATGACCCCTTTTTCATTACCTAAGCCAAAGGAATAAAGAGTATAAAAAGATTTCGTCAGCTACTCAGCTCGTAAAGCTCCAAGTCGCACAGGAAACTCTCTCTCTTCAGCTCCCTAACAATATAGAACACTCGCCTCTGCCTTATCCTAAATCTCTGCTCAAGCTGTTCCAAGAAAAGGTCTGCATCCTTTATATGCCTAAAAATTGCTTCTGCCATAAACTGGTACTCGTCATCAAGCTTAAACACAGAGTTCACACAAGCTGACTTCACCAAGCTATTCTTCAGCTTATCTACATCTTCTGGCTCGCAGCTTACGAAGAGTATGGCAATTGTGTGGTAACCAAGCTCCTCGTAATTGAGTAGGGCAGTATGCTTCTTTATTAGCGAGTCACGATAAGCCATAAGCTTTGTGTATATTGTGCTGACTGGAATGCTTGTTTTCTTGCTCATCTCTGTAAGAGGCTCACGGGCATTCTTGCGCAACTCGGATAGTATCTTGAGGTCCTTTTTCTTGAGCATTTTTCATCACCAACCTATAAATTAGCACCTTTAAATTTATAATTTATCACAAAATTTTATATATCACTATAAAATTATATAATTTTCAGAAAAGTTTATATATGAATTGTTGTTTAATTCTTGCTATGAAACGAAGCGTTATCCAACAGGGTGGTAAGACACTAATGGTATCTTTGCCAATAAAATGGGCAAAGAATTACAACATAAACAAAGGGGATGAGTTAGAGCTAAAAATAGACGGCAACAGGATTTGCTTTTCTGCAAGCGGAGAGTCAAAACCAGAAGGTATTACAGTTAGCTTTGAGGGGCTATCAGAGAGAAGCATAAGATATGTGCTATCAGGTCTGCACAAGAGCGGTTATGACGAGTTAAACATATTTTATGACAAGCAGGAGAACCTTGAGGTGATTGAGGATGTTCTGAAAAATTTATATGTTGGTTTCGCAATAGTTGACCAGAGTGACAAGAGCTGCAAGCTAAAATCTCTTTCAAAAGAGCTGCCAGATCAGTTTGATACAGCTCTGAGGCGCGCCTTTCTTGTGACCTTGAGCATGGGTGACAGCATAATTGAGGCAATTGAAAAAGGCAAATTCAAGGCACTAAACGCTATAATAAATCTTGAGAAAACAAACAACCAGCTAACCAACTTTTGTGAGCGCCTGCTGAACAAATATCCTTTTCTCTTTCCAAAAAAGCAGAATTTTATGTATGTAGTGCTATGGAACCTTGAAAAAATCTGCGATGACTACAAGTATATATGCAAGAACCTTGCAGATTACAATGGAAAAATCAGCAGAGAGCTCGTTGAGTTCTTCAAAGCTACCCAGAACCTACTAAGGGGATTTTATGAGTTGTTCTACAAGTTTTCGCTGGAGAAGCTTTCCCAGCTCAACGAAGAGAAGAAGAGAATAGAGCAGCATCATTTTAAACTCGGTGAAACACTGAAAGGAGAAGAGCTAAAGCTGTGGTTCTATTTAATGAGTGCAATCTACAAGATAGTGGAGTTCTCAGCTTCTACCTGCGCATTGAGATACACTACCGAGACACAGCAATAAGCTCAGATATTTTTTGCAGGGAAGCTTCAAGGTTTTGATAGCTTTCATTGTGCTGCTCATAGAAGTCACTGTGGTATTTCCTTATATCTCTTACAGCCCGTAGGGCTGCCTTTAACATCCCTTTTCTGTGCCTCTTCATGCTATGCCTTGTTGTCGATGACCAGGCACCGCAGAGTGATATGGCACGCTGAATTACTGCATTGTGATATGCAAGCATAAACGCTTCTTTATTTTTTATCTTGGCAAGACCTGTCTCGTGTGCTAAAGAGTTGAAACTTGCTATATAAGCTGATATTATCTGCTGCTTGTCCTCGTAACTCAACTTTGGGTTGTACTCAATTAGGTTGACAAGATCAAACTGTTGAGGCACTATGCTCTTGTCTTCTGTGTCCACTCTAGTAATCACACCATCTTTGCTTATGATGTACTGCTCAGGATGGCTGTCCAGATTAAAACACCACTGGGCTTGCTTCAGTGTTTCATAAACAGGCCTGTAATTCTGGATTACAACACGAACCAAGTTCCTGTATTTTACATATGGTGCCTTTGCCTGTATTTCTTCTACAAGCTCTCTATACAACAATCTTGATTTAACTTTTAATGCAAGGTGCAGCTTGCCACGTTGAGATACGGTTTTCGGGATAGATGCATGTAGCCTGCCAAGGAAACTGGCTACTTCATAGAGAAAAGGCATAACATCTCTTACATGAGCTGTTTCAATCAACTCCATAAGGGTAATGCCAGGAGCACGCTTCATAACATAAACATTCCTCTGCTCATTGTTTATAGTGAAGCTCCTTGGTGCTACAACAACCTCAGGCAATCTAAACTGTTTGAGCCCCTTAATTAATGATTCAAGAGTGTTTCGCAACTCATACTCCTTCTGAAGCACTTCCAGCTCTGGATTCTCCTTGAATACAAAAGTCGTCTGTAGATATCTGTGAGGTCCAAAGGTGTAAACAAGGTTGGCTGTTTCGCCTATGCTTTCCTGTTTGAATTTAGGGTTGCCGAGAATCAAGGCAATTACCTTCCCCCATTGCCTCTGCCTAACAGATTCTTCAGCATCAATTGTTTCAAGAAACAACGAATGGGCAAGATTAAATGCAAGGTCGCGCCTTCCAAACAAACCAATTGCCTTCCAGAAGAATTGCTGAACCTTTGGCTTGAAGCCATAATGAGCCATATAGAGGTCAGAAAGGAGCCAGGCTGTGCTTACCTTTGACTCGCTAAACAAAAGTCCAATATGTGCAAAAATATAGGTCATAGGCCCCAAGAAAGGGTAATCTCTAAATGAAGCAGGGAAATTATATGTATACTCCAGCAACTCTCCAGCTTTGAATTGCTTGAGATGCTTATTAAGGTATTCCATTGCCTTATCAAAGTTGTCTATTTGGAGATAAGAAACAGCAAGCTGACGATAATAGACATTTACATCCTTTGAACTCTCCAGCTCTTTAATAAAGCTCTTTATCTTAACTTTGTCCTTTTTAAAGCGATTCTTGATTGATTCTGTAAATTCCCAAAAGCTTTTTTCAGGCAGTTTGGTGAGTGCTAATCTGTGAGTAATATCTTTTATTAACCATACAAGGTTTGAATATGTCAACAAACCATAACTGAGTATAGGTAATGAAGCTGCTAATATAGAGTAATTCCCTCGTGCAATAGATGACAGAATATAAGGAAGGTTTAATGCTATAGGCGGTACAAATAATAATGCAACAAATAATGGTTGGTATTTATCCAAAGCTTTATATGCCTTGTACAGCCCCTGGTGATGCACAGGTAGATTAAGTGGTTTTATACGCTGCCTGATTCTCGCATAGAGGAGAGCACTGTTTAATATGGGACCTGCTAAGTCCATGATTGAAGCTGGAGCTGCAGGATGATAAACAGCCCAAGGGTTATAATAATTGTTCACCAAAAACCAAGCCCAGTCACCAAAGAAATAAAGTCCAGCGGAAACAGCGGCACCAGTGATATTCGGATAATCCAATACAAGTCGTTCCAATTTGCTCTTTAAAGCCCTAAGCTTAGAGTCAGAAACCCTATCTTCAAGCTCCTTCATTGTAATCATTTAGAAATAGTTAATATTTAAATGTTTCTTAATAAACTTGCTGCACCGAAAAGCTGTGGCTCCTCAAACTTGGAGTGAAGCACCTCTGCTTTGAATTCTGTCACTTCTCTTATTACATTGAACATCACTTCAGCAAATAAGTCCCAATTCTTGGTTAAGCCACCACCTATTACAACGCAGTCAGGGTCAAAAGCAGCAATCAAGCTCCCAACAGCCAGGCCAAGGTCTTTTCCATAACTACTAAATGCCTCTATTGCTTCTATATCGCCCTGCTCAGCAGCTTTCTTCATCTCCAGCCCTGAACTAAACCTCGGGCATCTTGCCAAAAGGCCACGCTCAGAAAGCAACACCTCATATGTTTTATATTTGAAGAAATGGTCTCGGGCTGGCTCATTCCTCAGTACCATCTTGCTGAAGTGTCCTGCATTCCCCAAACCCTTGAATGGCTTTCCTTTGTAAACTATACCACCACCAAACCCTGTTCCAAGCGTAATGCCGAGCACCAGTTGTTTACCTTTTGCCGCGCCATAGTTGGCTTCACCGAGAGTGAAGCAGACAGCGTCATTCTCCATTACTACTATGGCGCTTGTATGCTTCTCAAGGAAGCTCTTTAAATTAAAAAAAGCTAGAGGAAGATTTGGTGTTGCAAGCAAAAAACCTCGGAAATAATCAGCAGGACCCGGGCAGCTCAAAGCAATCTTGTCTGGCTTTTCTTCCAGTTTGTAAATCAATTCGACAAGCGCCTTCAAAAGCTCGTTTCTTGTCTTTGGCGTTCTTATCGTTGTGAAATTCATTAAGCTTGGAGAATCTAAATACCCTATAACAGCTGCTTTGATTATTGTGCCACCCAGATCTATTGCTATCATTTCTTCAGCATTTCCTTTAGTTGCTCTATTATGTGAACAGGTGTAGGGTCTATATTATACAGAGCTGCTAGCTCAACAGATGTCCAGTCACCTGTGTATATCGCAGAAAAAATCCTGCTGAGCTTGCAGGCACCCTTAACAGCAATAATCGTGGAGCTAACCCCGCGTCTGGCAATCAGCTGCTTCGTAAGCTTCATCCTCTTACTTATTCTTGGATGTTCCTCTTCGTCCTGGAGTATTACAACATAATAATCTCCGATAAGGTTCTCAAAGCCGACAAGCTCATTATGGTTCATTTCTGGAAGAATATGATAAAAAGCCATGCTCTTGGCGTTCTCGTTAATCTGGGTTTTCCATCTGTAAGCCACAGCAGAGAACTGCTGAGATGCGTAAATCAAAGGTATCTTCCCTGCTAATTTCTCAGACAGTGCCTTAGCCATTTCCCTATAAATTGGTTTTCTCAATGCAGTGATTGTTGCTTCTACAAACACTTTTTGGTCTTCAATAAGCTTTGAATTGCTCAATACCCTCAACATGGGAAAGAACAGTAGAGGTAATGCTGCTCGCGGTTGTATCCCTTTTGGTAGCTCTATAAAGTCCAGCTTGCTCTTTTCGCAGAGTTGCTTTAACTTGCCATTAGATGATATGCCAATAATCTTGCATCCCTTTCCCATTGCAGATCTGAAGCAACTGATTGTTTCTTCTGTGTTCCCTGAGTAAGAAACAACGAAAACAAGGTCCTTGTTTGTAACAAAACTCGGCAAGGTGTAGTCCCTTACCACAAACATGGAGGTGTCTGTTTCAAGATAAGCAGAGAGTAAGCTGCCAGGGATTGCAGAACCACCCATACCACAGCAAACAATATGCCTTACCTTGTCCAGCACTGCTACCGCAGATGCTGATTCCCAACCTTGCTGAACATAATCTGGAAACGCATTGAGTTGCTCTTCTGTTTCTTCAAAACTCATCCCTATCACCCAGTTACAGTGTTGCTTTATTAGTATTTAAGCATTGCTGTATGCCAGACAGAAATTTTTATAAATGGATACATAAGACAGGCCCATAATTCAGGTGAGTGAAGATATGAGAAAGGAGTTTGAGGCGTTTGCTTCAAAGAGGGATTGCCCCTACCAGGAGCTAATCAAGAATATGTCGAGCGTGTTCAAAGAGTTAGAGCCAAGCAGCACTATCATTTCTATACCAAAAAATAGCCAAGAAAATTGAAGACAAGCTCCCAAGTAGTGATTTTAACAGCATCTCTGAATTTATAAGCTTTGTATTGAGGTTGCTAATCTACGAGGAAGCGATTTCTGAAACAAAAGGAGTAAAGCCAACAGGGTAAAAGATAAGCTTAGGAAGCTTGGTTATATTGATTAAAATGGGAAAAATATCTCCATATAGTTGTTATAGGTTATAGAAACACGCACAAAAAATTAATCACAGAGAAAAGCTCTATAACATTGCAGATACGCCTGGGCACAAGGACTTTATAAAGAACATAGTCACAGAAGTGAGCCAATGTATGATTGAGCTGCTTCACGAGAAGATAGGCATAACAAATGGTGAAGTGATAGAGATAAAACGAGAGGAGTTGGATGATAAGGAAGCTGGTTTGGTTACTATAACAATGAGCAAATCCGTTTACCACAGACTATTTCACATACTGCACAAAACTCAAGACAGAGAAGCTGGCAATTGCAATAAGAAAGTAGAAGTTTGATGCAGTCATAGTTGGCATAAGGTGGGAGGACACAGTATTAGAGGAAAGGAAAGCTTTTTTTCAAAGTGTTATGGCCCTGACCACTGGCATGTGCATCCTATGTTGAACTGGAACTTGACTGAGATTTGGGATAGCAGAACGCTGGACAAGGAGCAGCTAATGGAGGAGTTGAGAGCTCTCGGCTATATGTAACCAAAGCCGCCAAGCTCCTTGAATTGCTCAACATACCTAGTAAGGCGGAAATAAAAACCTTGCATATCACGCTTATACTTCTCTGTGAAATCTTTGAAACCCTTCCTGCTTCGCCACCTCGAAACAAGGAACATTGTTGAGCTGTCCCTGTAATGCTGAACAGCAAAAGTCTTTAGATGCCCATGTTCTTTAGCTTCGAATGTTGATAGGAACAGGTTAAACCTGCTTAAGGGATGGAAGAACTCGCGCAGCCTGTTAATATTACTCTGGGTAGTCCTTAGCAGCCATTTGTGCTCGTAAAAATCCGATTTGATTGTGAAGCCCAACCGTGATACATCCTGGTCAGAGTCAATGTCATAGCTCATCTCTGGCCACATACTATAAGTGAATAAGGAGGCTGTTACTGGAGACTTGTCCTCTCCAAGAAATATGCGAAATGCAGCATCCAGTTTGCTCAAACTCAAAGCGCGGTGCTTTACTAAGTCGACGATACCCGAGCCAACCAGATAGCTCAATTCTGGTAGCTCACTTAATATCAGCCGGGCTAATATGAGCCAGCTATGGGGCTGCAACATCTTTCTCATTGAGAAGAACATAGAAAGCATCTCAGTTCTGGCTTCTTTCGTTACAAGCAGATAATTTGCCTCTTTTAATCTCGTAATGCGCGGTTCTCTACGGTATAGGTCATCAATTGCAGGAAAGTAGCGTCTGGGATAAGGATAAATCAACGCTTCCTCTACAATAGAGATTAACTGCTTAGGCAAATCCCTGGCTACTTCAGTGTATCCTGAATAGTGCTCTATCAAGCTATCCAAGGTCTCGCTGGTGAGCCTTGGCAGGTCTGAAGTAATGCACAGCACATACTCCTTTGCTTTTGGCTGTAATGCTGCCAAGCCAATCGCAATATTCTCACCGAGGTCGCTTCCCTGCTTGACAAACTCAACCCTGGGTATGTCTGTCAGCAAACGCTCTATTTCCTCTCTGCCCACAACAACAACACGCTCCAGAGAACTGGCAGAAGCTGCCTTAGCCACGCTCCTTATTAGTACCTCTGATTTGTGGTTAAGGTCCTCCAAAACAAGTAATGGTTTGTAGCACTCCAGATATTTTTCAGAACCAGTTATGTCATATCTTTTTGGCTTGCTCGTTTCGTCATACCCTGCAAGAACAATGCACTTCATTAATTAACTATTGATTAGTGATTCTTTAAAAATTTTCTTCTTTTTAAACTTTTGACAAATTGTAATAATAAAGAATGGCAATGACAAAAGTAAAAAGAACTTAGGAATACAGATAGATTTATATTTAAAGTATGTTTAACTAAAATGCAGCTTAAAGTAATTCCTAAGTGGATTTCTTTAAGTTTGTTATGTTTGGAGGTGTTAATAAATGCCAAAGAAGGCAAAAGAGGGCTCCACTGTTAGTGTGGAATTTGAAGGAAAATTAGAAGACGGAACAGTGTTTGACAAAAGCAAGCCAGACCAGCCGCTTGTGTTCACTATAGGAGAGCACAGAATTATTCCTGCTTTTGAAAAGGCGGTTGAGGGTATGTCTGTGGGCGAGAAGAAGGAGATAAATCTCAACCCAAAGGATGCTTTCGGTGAGCGCAAAGAAGAGCTTGTAATTGGCGTCCCAAAGAGTAACTTCCCGCATGACCTTGAGCTTAAAGAAGGTGCATTGATAAGGGTCGGGCTGCCGAACGGTATGCAGGCACCAGCAAAGATTGTCAAAATAGCAGAGGACGTTGTTGTGCTTGATATGAACCACCCCTTAGCTGGTAAGAAAGTGAGTTTCAAAATTAAGCTTATAGACACCAATTAAATATCTAAAAGATTAAGCCTGAGCGCTTTATCATAAAACCTTTTAATCTGATTTTCTTAAGTTGTTATGAAAATCTCGGATGGGGCACTTACAATACCTCTCTTTATGTGTCCTGTATATCTATTGAAGCTCTCATACTGAGCGTGGTGTGAATGTGCAGCCAAGGTTTATCATCCAGCATAGCTATGTTGCCATTCAGCACATCCTATCTCGAGATTCGCCTTTATCAGTTTGGAGCTATTACTCTCTATTTGAAGGATTATAATTGGCAAGCTCTGCTTCTGATAGAGCATCTATGTCAGGAACAACGTCTGTTGTTATTCCAAGTTCACTACACAGCTTTATCAGGCAGCTAACAATCTCTTCGCCAGACTCTAACCTAACAACAGAGCTATCAAGCTTTTTGTATCTCATTTTTCATTAAGTAAGCTATCGTTTGTTTGAGACCCTGCTCGAGTTTCACGCTCGGTTTATAACCGAGATGCTTGCTTGCTCTGGTTATCATAGCCAAGGAGTGCTTTATATCACCCTTCTGGGCTTCCTCAAACCTAATCTGAGAGTTAGAGTTGCAGAGCTTGATTACCATCTTAGCCAAATTTAGAATTGAAAAAGATATTCCAGAACCTATATTGAAGATGCCGTTAATTTTGCTCTCTGCCGCTGATAGCATTGCATTCACTACATCCTTAACAAACACGAAATCCCGTGTCTGGCTGCCATCACCATATATCACCAGGTTTCTATTAGCCAATGCATTGGCAATGAACTTTGATATAACACCAGAGTAATCATTGTTCGGGTTTTGCTTTGGCCCATACACATTGAACAGGCGAAGGCAAATATAGTTAAGCTTATGAGTTAAGGAGTATGCTTCGCAGAAATGCTCAACAGCGAGCTTTGAGGCAGCGTAAGGGGTTAATGGTCTTGCAGTTGTTTGCTCTGTTAAGGGTAGCTTTTGCGAATCGCCGTAAACAGCAGCGGAACTGGCAAATATGAGTTTAGCTCTGTGCTTTAATGCAGCCATGATAATGTTGTGGCTGCCTTGCATATTCACTTTAAAGCATCTCTCTGGTTCAGCGACTGAAAGCTGGATAGAGCTGACAGCAGCAAGGTGGAAGATAAAATCAAGCTTGGGTAGGCTGTTTGTTAACTCTTTGTCTGTTACGCTTGCCTTAATGAATCTCACTTTGAGACCCTGCAGGTTTCTCAAGTCGCCATTACTCAAATCGTCTAATACTATGACTTCGTTGTCAGAATGCAGTTCAGATGCGAGGTTAGAGCCAATAAAGCCAGCACCACCGGTTATTAGTACTCTTTTGTCTTTCATTCAGGGCAAGAAAGGGATAGCAGTATTTAAAAATAACTATTTGATATTCACTTCAGAGGAATCTCCAACATTCAGCACCTTGAACTGCCCGCTCACCTTTGCATAATCGCCTACCAAAGAGTCAGTTAACATCTCGTTCCTTATGTCTGCATAAGAATTGATTATGGAGTTCTTGATTATTGAGTTGGCAACAATTGCACCTTTGTCTATCGTCACATAAGGCCCTATTATGCTGTGCGATACCTTTGCAGTATCATGTATAAATACCGGCGGAATAATGGAAACGCCTTCCCGTTTCCTGTAATAGCCACTTGATTTCGTCAGAAGATACTTGTTTGTCGCCAGTAGGGTTTCTGGTTTGCCACAATCATACCATCCTTCTATCGGGAATACAGTGAGCTTGGCTCCCTTTTCTACCATCAACTGAAATGCGTCTGTTAGCTGGTATTCGCCTTTTGTCTTTATGTTTTTTGCTATTATCTCGCGGAGGCACTCGAACATGAGTTTTGAGTTTTTTATCACATTCACACCTACAATAGCAGGCATTGGCTTTACAAAGTCGGGTTTCTCTATAAGATTGGCAACAAAAGAGCCATTGAGTTCAATAACCCCCCAGCGTCTTGGGTCGTCTACCATTTTCACACCTATCGTGCCGTCATGCTCTGTTTTCAACGCCTCACTAAAGTCACCTATGAATATAGTATCTCCATATATTATCAGGCAGGGCTGATCTTTTACAAACGGCTCTGCTAATAGTATAGCATGTCCAAGCCCCTTTCTCTCTGGCTGCTCGGCGAACCAGAATCTCATATTGGGATAAGCGCGATGAACATATTCCTTTATCTGCTCGCCCTTGTATCCAATTATCAGCACTGCTTCTGTTATGCCTAGGTCAAGAATGCTGTCAAGTATGTGGGCAAGTATTGGCTTGCCAGCAACATTCAATAGTGCCTTTGCAACTGTGTGAGTGTGCGGCTTCAACCTTGAGCCGACACCAGCTACAGGAAGTATTGCCTTCATAATTCACCACCCTATTACCAGCAAATACCTTCGTAATTCTTGCCGGTTCTTTTGTTAAGGAACTTCATACCATCAATAAATATTTTGCCCTTGAAAAGCTGCTCGTTACGCAGCTCCGGCCATTCTGTTACTCCAATAACAACATCTGCGTTTGAAATGGCATCATCAAAGTTTGGACTGTAAGCTAAGTTCGGGAATAACTTCGCCATGTTGCGCTCTGCAGCAGGGTCATAAGCAATAACCTCAGCGCCCTCTTTCAACAGCTCTTTTATTACTGTTATGGCAGGGCTTTCTCTTATATCATCTGTGCCAGGTTTGAAAGCCAAGCCAAGCACAGCAACACGCTTGCCCTTTAAAACGCCAACGCGTTTCTTGGCAAGCTCCACAAGCTTCTTTGGCTGCTCCTCGTTAACTCTCCAGACTGCCTCAAGCAACAAGGGTCTTACTCGAAGCTTTTTCCCAAGCTGTATAAGAGCTTTCACATCTTTCGGAAAACAGCTACCACCAAAACCTCTGCCAGCATTGAGAAAGCTCCTGTTTATCCTTTTGTCCAAACCAACTCCGTCCATTACCTCATATACATCTATACCGAGCTTCTTGCACATGTTGCCAATCTCATTTGCAAATGATATCTTTGTGGCTAACAGGCAGTTTGAAGCGTATTTTATCATTTCGGCTGTTTTTATGTTGGTCTTATAGAAAACTGTGTCGAATTCCTTGTAAATGAACCTTATCGCCTCGTAATCTTCGTCATTTCCCACGCCGATAACAATCCTGAAAGGGTAGAGGAAATCCTTTAGTGCTAAACCCTCCCTGAGAAACTCAGGCACCATCGCTATTCTGAAATCTGAGTGTCCGGCATTCTCTGATATCAAGCGCTTAACAAGACCCTCTGTGGTGCCAGGCAGCACAGTGCTCTTAACAACGACAATATGCCCTTTCTTGTGTTTTAAAATAGCTCCCAGCTGGCAGCAACCTGCTCTAAATAACCGAGATATTGATTGCCTGTTTCTGTTGAAGGAGTGCCGACAGCTATAAAGGTAGCATCTGAATTCATCACAGCATCCTTTAAACTTGTCATGCAGTTGAACATCTCATCTGGTAGCTTCTCAAGCAAATCCTGCAAGCCCTCCTCATATATGGGTGCTCTTCTGTTCGCTATCTTTCTTATTTTATTTTCGTCAATATCAACACAGATAACACGCCTGCCACGATGGCACAAGCCAACAGCAGTCACCAAGCCAACATAGCCAACACCAACTATAGATAAATTTACTGGGGCGTTAACAAATCTTGGGCTTAGTTTATAGAGAAGCTTAGCATTTGAGTGAACAAACAAGCTGTTGTAACCCTGCAGCTCTTTATGTTTTCTTATTAAATCATTTATTAGCACGAGCCTGTGCCTGCTCAAGTGTTCTGGAACCTCTATTGTTAATTTCTTTTTTCTATCGCCAAACCTAAAGATTAAATCCAGTTTTTCCATTTTTTTATTTCTTATATTTTGTTTTTTATTTTTGTAAAAATGTTCATTTAAATATCTTACCATTATCTTACCATATCCTACTTTTTAGAAAGATTTATAAAAGGCAAGGGTATATGTTTAACTATGAAAGAGAAGATTTCAATAACAATAGAAGAGAACATTCTCAGAGAACTTGATGCCCTCATTGATAATATTGTCATAAAGAACAGGAGCAATGCTATTGAATTCCTGGTGAACAAAGCCCTCGGGCAAAGCAAGACAGCTGTGATACTGAGTGGGGGCAGCCCAGATTATCTCAGGATTAGTAAAACAGAGTTTCGTCCAACTGCAAAGATTAACAGCAAGCCGTTGCTGCAGCACAACATAGACAAGCTTAAGCTGTGCGGCTTTAAACATATCTACATTATTGCAAGGAAGCCAGTTCTGACTGCGATTTTTGGGGTGTTGAGCAACAAGGAAAACCATGACATGAATTTCGAGTTTGTACAGGAGCCAGAATCAAGGGGCACTGCTTTCTCACTGAAACAACTGAAGGGTAAGCTGAACAGTCCTTTCATAGTGCTATATGGCGACATTGTAGCTGCCAATTTGGAGCTAATCAGCTTGTGGAAATCCCATATAAGAAACAAATTCACAGCAACCCTATTGCTGACCAGCTCACCTGAGCCAAACAAAAAGGGCGTTGTTGAATTGGAGGGAAACAGAATTGTTAGATTTATTCAGAAGCCGAGCAAGACAGAGCTTTATATCGGCTTTTCTTCTGTTTTTGTTGCCGAACCATCAATAATGGACTATGCTGGTGATTGGCTCGAGCTCGATATATTTCCTCGGATGGCTGCTGAAGGATTGCTTGGCGGATTTGTAAGCTCACAGCAGGTAATACACATACACAGCACAAGTGACAAAAACAGAGCTTCCAGCGTAGTGGTGCGTTAGATTTTTAAATGAGGATTTATTGCTGATTGCTGGAACGGCCATAGCGACCTGGATATACCCGATCCCATTCCGAACTCGGAAGTCAAGCAGGCTCGCGTTCTGGTAAGTACTGTGCTGTGCACGGGAACTCCAGATCGCTGTTCCATCTTATTATCCTCTTTTCTCAGAAAAAAATAAATATGATTAATAGTGCCTAACCCAAGCATGTTCATTCGCACAAAGAATATCAATAGTAACCACTACGCCTATATTGTAAAGAATTTCTGGACAGACCAGGGCCCAAGACAAAAGGTCGTGGGTTATGCAGGGAAAATGGTTCGTTTAAATCCGATAAGAGAGGTAGAGCTAAAAGAGTTGACTGGGATAAAACCAGAGGTGTTTTTCAAGAATAACAGCTGGGAAGAAATTGCAGAGCTGCTCATAGTAAGAGAATTACTAAGGCACGGCTTCAGCAAGAAATTCAGCAAGAAAGAAACTCTATTAGTTTTAGACAGCATAACAGTGGACATAAGTAAAAGGAAGGTAAGGCAGGGAAAAAAGAGAGTGGCTTTAGCGATGAATGAGGGTTATCTCTGCGATTGGAGCTTGGAAGAATTGCTAAAGTTGAGCAAAACAAAACATCCTAAACCAGAGAAGGTAGCTAGCATAATACTGGAGAGCGGTTTGAAGATAGAAAAAACAAACTTTGTTTTAGCTTACAAAAAACTCACAGCTCAACTGTAAAACTCTTTTGTTTCTTATTAACCTTAACTACCCCAGGTTGGCGTTCCAGCCAAGTATATGCAGCTTTCCATCCTTGTTTCATTGCAATATCTTTTGCTTTTGAGATTAGTGAGGACAAAAGCTCATAGTTCTCATAGATAAGCTCGCCCTTTCTTCTGTCCTCTTCCACAGACGACTCAAGCTCTTTTATGTGCTGTTTCTGTAGGTTTAGCACACGCTTGAGCTTCTCGCTTTCACCATTATGTTGCTTCACTTTATATTTTAGCAGGCAAAACTCTATCATACTGCTCAAACTGTTGAAACCTTTCTGTTCAAATTGAGAGAGAGTGACAAGCTGATAAGAGCTTAGGAAGAACGGTTGCTCTGTCTTAATGTAAAGCGTGGGGTTGGTTGGTTGGTTTATGAAAGATTTAAGTTCAGTATAAAGTTTTTTAGCATCAACAGCTGCTGCTTTAAGCCCTTGTTCGTATCCTGCCCTCCTGCATATTTCCTCTGCGTAAATCCCCCCTAAACCGAGCTGAACAGCAAGCAGCTTTGCAATTTTCTCTTTTTTGTTATCATTAACAAGCTGCTTGAACTCTCCAAAAGTTAACATAAAGCCGAGATTGAATGGAGGCTCGGTATAAGGCAACCCGCGCTTTAATTCCCTTGACTGCCATTTCTGCGTTGAGTAGAGTGTCTTTATAATACCATTAGAATCAACCAACAGCAGATTGCCTTTGCTGAACAGCTCAATTATCAGCTGGAATTTGTCCAATTTATGAAGAGTGAGTTTTATTATTCTCTCGCAAGCGACTTGACCAACACGCATGACTTTGGCATTTGCGATGTGTTTGCGAAGAGACATGGCAAAGTTCGTAGCTTGAGGAGTTGCATACTTAAGCTTGTCAGATAAAAAAATCAAGCCTGGAAGCACAATATTGAGATTGAGAGAGTTAGAGCATTTGAAAGTGAAGCTGCTGTCAAGCTGGTAAATCTTTGTAATCCTTTTACCAACCAGCTGTTGAAGTTCATTAACTATATTGGTAATGTCAAGTGAGGTCAGCTGTAGCATAAACAGAAAGATGGAGCTGGGATTTAAAAAGCTTTACAAAGAGTGGCAGACAAAAGATTTTTATAATCGTGAGCATAGCAGTTCAAACATGGGGTTTTTGTTCAATAAAAAGAATAAGCTACATTCTGTATTTAACAAAATAAAACAGGACATAGCCAATATAAGTGGCTGGATTAATTATCTCAAGAACAACCACGAAGTGCTGGAGCATAAGCACTGGTATCATGTGGAAAGAACAAAGAAGCAATCAGAGGTGCTACACAACAGGATTAATGAGCTAAAAAAGGAGAACGAACAGCTAAGAAAGGATTTCTTTTTGATGATGGATTACATAAAACTGCTGCACAATGAATTTAAGCAGCTAAAAACAGCCCAGCAAACAGCAGATGCCACACTCAGTGATAACTACCAACCAATAGAACCTATCATAAGCAGAGAAAGTAGGGAAGTGATAATCAAGCAAGAGGGGTTGACAAAAGCCGAGAGAGCTCTGGTAGCATTACTGCACAACTCTAAAGAACCAATGACATACAAGCAACTCTCTGAGTTGACCGGGCTTAGTTACGGCACCCTTAAGAACAGAATGGCAAGCATAAAGGGGAAGGGCATCAATGTTCTCTACAAGATAAACGATAAAGGAGAGCGCATCTTCTTCTTGCCTGAAGAGGAAAAGATAAGGGTATCTGGCAGGTAATTCCCCAGCGTTGACTTTAGTTTGACGCTCGGTGGAACAAACAATGGGGCTGTGTAATGTGTGTCATGCTTTTCGTGTCACAAAAAGATTACATAAGACGAGAAGTATGTAATGTAATAGCTACATGTAATAAGTGACACACATTACATGACACCTAACGCAGCTATTTGCTATAAGGAATACCGATTTTAGACTGCTCCAACCCCAGCGGGAAATCTGGCACAATTCTAACAAGTGTCTCCACTTTGGGTTCTGTACCCGGGAACACGCCAGAGCTTATTTTGCGGCATATGGTTGAGTAATCTTCGGTTGATAGGTAAGCCTCGTTGCTCAAGAAGAGAAGATTTGCAGTTGTTTCGTAATCTGACAACTCAACAGAGCGAATAACATTATCTTCTACTGGCAGAAGAGCAGTAGCTTTCTCGTTTATACCTTGAAGAATGTTAAATAGGGTTTCACACCATTTTCTGTAGTTTGGTTTAACTCGTGAAGAGCCAACAACCTGCAGAGCAAGCTTATCTTGCCAGCCAATTGTCGCTTTTGTTGCCTTACCTTGTATTGGTTTGCCGACACTTTTCTTTTTGTAATCTTCAAATGGTTTAATAATACGCTGAGTTATCAATTCGCTCTGTTCTAGCAAAATGTAAAAAGAGAGTGCGTTCTCAGGTGTTAAATCAAAGAGCTGGTTTACAAGGGATACCCTAAGGTAACCCTCACTGTATCTTTGTTTTAGCTTTTTCTCAGGGACATGAATGTTACTCAAATTAAGTTTTCTGCTAATGTGCTCTCTCGTAACGAACTCCTCTAAACTCTCATACAGATTCAGTAGAGTAGGTAACCTTATGTAATACTTATTTTCATTCAGCACAAAACTCTTAACAGTATCTTTGAGATAGCTGTTGAGCATAATGCCTGCCTGAACAAACCTCTCTGATAGCCACAACCAGCGCTCCTTGTGAGCAGTTGTTGTGCGCTTTCGCTTTGGTATCGTGATTTTTATATTTCCTAAATCCAACTCCTGCTCCCGAGTGGTTAAATAATACATATTCACAGAGTGGCGAAAGCTGTCGCAAAGTCCATCATACAGCTTTAACCTATGCTCTGCCTCAAGTATCTTCTCTTCCAGCTCTGAGCCGAGCACACCAGGGGACTCTGGTAGCTTTAATTCTTCAAAATCAGGGTATATATCTATCTCCAAAAAACCTTTATTTAGCTTAACCATGCATACTTTCAAGTAAAGCAGACTTTTAAATATTATCCGATAGATTTAAAAATTACTTCAATAGAGTGGTGATAGTGGAGATTGAACAGGCGCTTGTTATTCACTGCAAGCTATCTGGCCCGAGAAATATTAAGGAGAATATTAGGGCAGTTAAACAACCACTTATAGAGTTACTTAACAAGCATGGTCTACACATTAGGTATGTTGACCGCATGCTGCCTTATGATGCAGTAAAAACATTTGCTGCGGATGATATGCTGATAGTTATTCTGGGCGGCGATAGTGCCAATAAATACACCATCCAGGCACTCTGCGAATCTAACTTAGCCCGAAAAGTGGTTCTTGCTGGATTCAGATTCGGCAGCGGTAATGACTTTCTCAGCATGTTGAACATAAACTCAAACAGGGACGCATTCACAGCATTAAGGGGATTCTTAGCAAACCCGGAGAGATACTCAAAAAGAATCGATTTACTTCAGGTTAGCTTGCCAGATTACCAGTGTATAGAATACGCTGGGTTTATGGCTGGTTTTGGTATTAGCGCTGCTATATCGCACAGAACAAGCAATTTTATGAAGAGATGTCTGCCTGGCAAAGTGGCTTACAGGATGGCTGTGAACAAGGTGCTTTTGTTGGACTATATTAAACTCAGCTCTGAAGTAACAGTTTTAAGTGATGAAGGAAAAACACTTGAGGATAACTTAATATCCCTTATGGTAACAAATGGTAAGTATGCTGGCGCAGGCATGCAACCAGTGCCATGGTCTGTTCCCTGGGACGGCACAGCAGAGGTATTTGCAGTTAACTATATTAACCCAGTGAGATTAAACTTTATATTTAACAGGGTGTACGATGGTAGTCATACAGAGCTGGAGGAGTGCCACTTCATCTCAGGTAGGCAATTTACTATAATGCTAAAACCAGGGTTGCTACTCCAGTTAGACGGCGAAGTAATTAAAAAAGAAAAGCAGGCACTAAGGGTAGAAAAGGCAGAAATTGAAGTGCTTGAAAGTTTGCTCAACTCTGTTTATTTACCGGTTGAAGAGGTAGCTGAGAATGACTCTGCAGCTGGATGAGATAACAAAGTTAGCAGTAAAACTTATTAGATTTAGAACTGTTTCTGGCAGGCATAGGGAAGCTGAAACCTGCTTTAGATTCATAAAGGACTATCTAAGAAATAGGAAGATAGTATTTAGGCACTATGTTTCCAATAGTTTCCATAGTATAGTAATCAGTCAGGGTAGAGAGTTACACAAGAGATACGCATTGCTTGGTCATATAGATGTCGTGCCTGCCCCGGCGTGTATGTTCAAACCTGTTATTAAGAATGGCTTGCTTTACGGTAGAGGAGCAATAGACATGAAGAGCCAGATAGCTGTTATGCTTTATCTCTTCAAGCACAACCTACCAGACAACACTGCCTTATGGTTAACCTCAGATGAAGAGCTGGGCGGTGAGAATGGCGTAAAAGAGATACTAAGGCAAGGGCATGGTGCTGATTTTTTTATTGCGCCAGATGGCGGTGACAACTTCAAGCTAATAACAAGGGAGAAAGGGCTTATGTGGATAAAGATTACTGAAAAGGGCAAATCAGGGCATGCAAGCAGGCCCTGGGAAGGGGAAAATGCCATAGAGAAACTCATTACCAAGTTGAACAGCTTATCCAAATTTTTCCCTAGTGACAACAAAGACAAATGGGTCAATACAATGAGCATAGGTGTAATAAAGGGAGGAAGTGTTGCCAATAAGATACCAGAGAAAGCAGAAGCCATAGTTGATATACGCTTCACAACAAACTCTGAGCAGATCCTTAAAGAGCTAAGCAGAATAACAGATTTTAAACTCATAAAGCTGGGTGAAGTGTTTGAAACTGATGAGAGCAACAAGGATGTGAAAAGATTGGCGGCTACGATGGAGAGCGTGTTGGGCAAGAAAATAGGATGCTGTTACGAACACGGCGCCTCTGATGCGAGACACCTGGCAGAGAAAGGCATCCCTTGTGCTTTATTTAACCCAGAGGGTGGTGGTGCTCATACAAAAGAAGAGTATGTTCGCTTGAAATCATTAGAGCCCTCTTACAGAATACTAAAGCAGTATTTAACTGGTGGTTAAAATGTGCTCAGTTTACTGGCGGCAGCATGTCAGCCTGATGATTAGATTCGCAGAGAAAGAATTACAAAAATTAGAAGAGCTAATCTATAGAATGGACAGGGATAGTTTAAAGACCAAACTCAACTTTCTTAACCATCTAAGAGTCAAGCTCTACTATAAGTATATAGAAACAGGCCATTATGGTCTAGCTTACGAGATAGGAAAAATGGCGTATATGACAGCGGTCGCATACAACCTACTGGGAAAAAAAGAGCTAATAAAACCAGCACTAGTGACCGCAATTAACAATCTTGAAATTGCAGCTGCTGACGCAGAGGAAGCACTTGACTTTGGCATAGCAGATGTAATAGACCCTTTTGAAATTCACAAAAACTCATTGTATTATATGGGTTGTGTGCATCTCAAACTTGCCACCCTCAGCGAGTTGGCTTCTCAAACAGCAACAGAACTCACCCTTGCAGAGAGCTGTTTTGAAGAACTCTTTAACTACCACCTACTACCAGAGTCAATGTATGCAGTTATCATTAAACTGAGTGACTTGTACATATTAAAGGGGAATCTGGGTAATGCGAGATACTGCCTTGAGACAGCCAAAGAATTAATATTAGAATTACCAAGAGATGAGAGGGCTGAAAAGGAATATACAATAAAAGCAAGAAAATTCAAGCTTGAGGACATAATCAAAATGAATTAAAGATGGATATTGCTGTAATTGTTGTATTTATTGCTAACCTTATTGCCTATCTTCTTTTTGCAAGAAAGGGGCTTGCGAATAAAGCACTAAGAGGGTTATGGCTTGTCTTTATGTTGGCGCTTCTGTTGAGATTATGGTTGCCTATCCATGCGCATATTGTCTACACAGACGAAATAGAGCACATGAGTTATGCTAAACAATTGTTAACTGAACACAGTGCGAATGGCTATTCGAGACAATCTGCTTGGCCCATAATACTCGCTCTTGCCTTCGCTTTAACACTCTTTTTTATGCTGCACCTGCTCACTGCCTATTTTCAGGACAGACTGTTCTTAAAGATATACGCAATACTGATACTTCTGGCAGCAATAGGAAGCTTAGAGATACCAAAAATGTTCAGGCATTCCAGTTATCTTAATACTCTACCATTTGTTTTAGTGCTTGTGTTTGCTATTACCACCCCTACTGCCAGAGCAATGTTCAGCTCTAGGGAGTTGATTTTGGAGACAGAGCTGGTCAACCGCCTTAGTAACTATATACCAGAGAGATGTAGCTTGATAATGAACCAGCCAGTTATAGCACACTTTGCTGGCTTGGAAGCGTTCGATACAGAAGGGCTGCTGAAAGACAGGAAATTCAGAGAGTGGCTGTTCAACCACAGGGCTTGTGTTTTGTTCTTAGAGGATTACACCTGCACAGTTCGCTGGCCATTCAAAGAACGAGATTTCTGTGGGCTTGTAAAAAAGAATTTCGGTCCGAGCAGATTCGCAGATATATGCACTAAAGGCTTTTGCTACAGTATTTACAAACTCAGAGGATTTCAACAGCAAAATTAAAGTGAACACTAACCAAATCGCCCGGCTTGGCGTTTGGTGTCATAACACCAACCACTTTGACTGCTCTGCCATTTATCTCAACTTCCAGATAGCTGCCCCTGTTTGCTATTACCTTTGCCTTGTACACCCTGCATAACTTTTTGAAGCTCGCTGTAGCTCTGCTGTAGCTACCGTCGCCGCTGTCAATGAATGTGTTATGGTGCACTATGAAGTATTCACGCACCCTATCCTCACTCCAGAAGTTATCACCGTAAATCTGCTTCATTCGCCTAAACGCCTCTTTGAATATCCCTTCAAGTTGCTCTCTGGTAAACTCTTTGTTATTGCTCACTGCCTGCTTTATCATATCAAGCTGCTGCTTTGTTATGCTGCCCTTTTCAAACAGCGCACTGGCACAGGGGTAGGCGTATTTCAAGAATAAAAGCTCGGCGTTACCCATTTTTCAAACTGTTAAGCATAGCCTCTGCTTCCTGCTTTGGCACCTGCTCAACAACAAACCCGCCACTAACAATTACATAATCCCCTGGCTTGCAATTAATTATAGAAACATCTGCTATCCTCTCTTCGCCAAAGTAATCCACAGTGGCTTTATCCTTCTCTACCTTGACAACTTTGCCAGGGATAGCAAAGCACACTCATTCCACCTCTACTTTGAGTAGTTTGATATGCTGACCTTCTATCACCCTGGGCACAGCACTGCATTTCGGGCATTCAAAATATGTGTGCTCGTGAGTTCTCAGCAGCACTTTTGGCGGACCTCTGTAACCGCACTGGCACTGCACAACAGCTGGCTTGCGTCTATACTCTATTTGCCAATCCACCATCTCGTTCAAGGTTGGCTTTAGATCCTCTAAGGGTAGATGCGCCAGATCGCCTACCTCCACAACTATACTGCGGACCTTGCCATGCTTCTTTGCTTCGTCTATTATCTGTTTGGCTATTATTGTTTCGTGCATGTGTCAGTGTAGCGAAAACTCATTTAATAGCTTTGCGCTGAGCTGTAATTCGGGATAAGAGCTTGACAAGCTTCTCTTTTGCTTCTTTAAGCTCTCCAGCTTTTGGTATTCCAATAATAATTAGCTCGTCGAGCATATTGAGCTTCTTCATAAGGGTTAGCCACTGGAATAAATCAAAGTCGTGTGCAGTCACTGTGTTTGTTTGCTGTAACTCTGATAAGTCCACCAAGCGAACATCTTCCAATCCTTCAACCACATCCACAACAATCAATGGTATGGTTATCTCTATGTGCTCCCATTTATAGCATTGCACAAACTCGAAGCCAGGGATGGTGAGCTGCTTACACAGCTCTAATGCCCTAGAATCGTCTTTTAAGTATGGATTACCCAAGCAGTAAACTCTCATTGTCGCTCAAGTTTAAGCTTAAGGAAGTGAGTGCTGCAGGATATGCAAGGGTCATATGCCCTAATCAGCTTCTCCAACTCAAGCTTTATCTGCCTCTCATTCATATTAAGTATTCCCGGCAGGAAGAGTTTAACATCCTCTTCTATATTGTGCAGGTTCTGTGAAGTTGGCGTAATAATGTTGCAAGCTTTAATCTTGCCAGTTGCACTAAGGGTATAATCATGTATTAAAACGCCACGCGGCACCTCTGTTGCAGAAACCCCTCTGCCTGCTTTGAGTTTTATCTGCTTCGGTTTCTCGTTCTTTATCTTGAGATTGAGTAGTATCTTAAGCGCTCTGTTGTAAAACTCAAAAATCTCTATCGCCTGAGCAAAGTTGTTGGCAAAGGGGCTGAAGCTTGGAAAGCTATACCTAGAAGCTTTGACAAACTGCTTTGCCTCGCTGCTAAGCTTGTCGTAGTGTAAGTTGAGTCGCGAGAGGGCAGATGTCATATAACTCTGGCCAAGAAATAGGGCTTCTTTAGCTGTAGTCCCCTTTTCAACATATTCGTTAATTTTTCTGTGATAGTCCTTGATATTGAATTCCTTGTTGTTCAGCATCGCTGTAAGTTTGTCGTCAAAGAAAATTGAATTTGAACTCCTTGATAAGGCAAGGTGCTCGCATTTTCTTTCAAACTCGGGTGCTTTCAAGCTCCCGAACAGTTTGACAGTGCTAACTACCAATGGCTTTAGTTTTTTTAGCTCAGCTACGAGCTGGTCAAGCTCTGACTGCGAGGGTAACTTAGTAAAGCCGCCGACTATTGCTTTGACAGCATGAATCTCCCTACCGCCTATCACTCGCTCTATACGGTTAAAGCCCATCTTAAGTTTCAATGCTGTTCTCAGCAAATCCTTGTCGTGCTCTGTAAATTCAAGTGCAGAGCTAACCCCGTAATAGTCAGGCAGTGCTAAGAAGTAAAGATGCAGCAAGTGGCTCTCTATAATATTGCCTATCAGCAGCAGCTCGCGCAGGGCTTCTGTTTGCTTTGACACCTTTATGCCCAGTGCTTTCTCTATAGCCCTAAGTGCACCGATTATATGCGACTGCGAGCAGACGCCACAGATTCTCGAAGATATGTAATGAGCTTCTTCTGCCTTTCTGCCGATAAGTATGCCCTCAAAGTACCTTGCGCCTTCAACCACCCGAAGCTCCACTACTTCAACCCTCTTGCCCTTTACTTTTACATACAGGTTGGCATGGCCCTCTATCTTTGCTATATGTTCCAGCTCTATCTCCTTGCTCATCTCAAAACCCCCTTGTGATATCTTTTTGAAGTGCCTGCGAATACAGAAAGCGCGTTTTTTATCTCTGATAGTGAAATGCCCTCTTTCCTGAAAAGCTTAACCAGGGCATTGACATTCGCTTCTTTCATAGGCCCGCGACAACCGTAACAGGGATAACCCTCGTTAATGCATATTGAATTACAGCCGCCGTAAGTCAAAGGCCCAAGACAGCGCTCACCTTTTAACAGGAGACAAATGTTGCCGTTCTTCTTACACTCAACGCACACTGGCTCTTCTTTAAACAATGGCTTTTTGTCAAGCAACAGAGCCTTCATCAACTCGATAAATTCCGAGCCAACTACAGGACAGCCGCGCAGAGCATAGTCTACCTTTACATAACAATCCAAGCCGCGAACATGATGCGCTGAATCGATGAACGAAGGGTTAGGGTAAACGCATGCCCTTACCCTGCCTTGTTCCATAAAGTCACGGATAGAGGCGACGCCACCGTAAGTAGCACAAGTTCCCAGAGCTACAAGCACTTTAGATTTCTTTCTTATCTCCATCAGCTGTTTAATCTCTGCTTCCATCACCACTGTGCCTTCCACTATTGCTATATCCACCTTACCATGATAGTATCTCTCTTTGATTAATGGAAAGTGCTTTATCTCAAAGTGGCTCATGAGTTTTATGAAATCAGCACCGAGATTAAGCAAACTAACCTGACAGCCCTCGCAGGAGGTTAAGCTGTATATGCCAACTTTTGGTTTGTGAGTTCTCATTTTGTTTCCATACCCCTAATTTTGTCGTAACTGAAAACTGGCCCGTCCTTACAGACATACAAGCCGTCAATCATACAGTGGCCGCATTTGCCTATGCCGCATCTCATTAGACGCTCCATTGAAATGTATATTTGCTCATCAGTAAAGCCCTGGTTCAATAGGCACTTCACAACGAATTTTATCATTATTGGTGGTCCGCAAACAAGTGCCACGCTATTCTTGTTTATTAATTTTTGTTCTTCTATTAAACTGGTTATCAAGCCGCAGCTGTAGCGCCACTTCTTTGTTGGGTGGTCAACTGTCAAATACAGATTGAACATCAAGCCCCACTCTTTTAGCTCGTGCTGGAAAAGCACATCATTTGGAGTCCTAAAACCAAAGAACATGTTCAGACTGGCAAAGGTTTGCCTGTGCTTTAAGGCATAATGCACAACGCTCCTTAAGGGGGCTACACCTGTGCCGCCACCTATAAGGTAAACATGCTTGTTCTTGAATTCTGATACAGGGTAGCCATGACCATAAGGTCCGCGCACACCTATCTTTTCGTCAATGTGCATTCTGTGCATAGCTCTTGTAATATTGCCAACAGCACGCACGCATACCTCTATGTAATCTTTTGAATGTGAGCAAACAGACATCGGCGCCTCACCATAATGCGGCAGGAAAAGCTCTACAAACTGACCGGGCTGGTTATCACAACTATAAGCCAGACGAAACAGTTTTATACCTTTAGCTAAGTTCTCAATTTTCAGTATTTTTACGAATTTAGGGATGTAAGGGTTCATAAATCAATCACCAGTTCCACCATATTAACATTCGCTGGGCAGATAATAGAGCATCTACCGCAGCCAACACAGCTATTGCTCCACACGAGTTTGTGGTAGTATCTGTGTTGCATTCTCTCTGAGTGCCGTCTCCTGAACCTTATGTTGCCTGCTATTCTTGTGAAATCCTTTAACTGGCAAGAGTCCCAGCTCCTTTTCCTTATACCCTTGCACAGGTCAAGCTCTGAAACATCGATAATGTCAAAGCACATGCATGTGGGACATACCAGTGTGCAACCACCGCAGGCAAAGCAGCTCTTCGCGTGTTTCTCCCAGCTCTTGCTCTTGCGATAATCATCCAAATTAGCTATTCTTTCTTTGAACTCTGCCAGTTTTTTGTTTAGTTTAAAGTTCGGTTGTTTTGCTGGTAGGTTGTCTTCTTTTATCCTGTTCGTTTTTAGTAATGCCCTCCCTTTGTTGCTGCCACTTTTCACATAATAACCATCGCCTTTAGGATATAAGGCAATGTCAAACCCTGAGTCAAGCTTATAACTCTGGAATACAGCACAAAAACATGTATCAAGCTGTGGCTGCTGGCATGCCACTGCTATTATGGTTAGTTTGGCTCTACTTGCCCTGTAGTAGGGGTCTGCTGGCTCTGCCAACATGAACTCGTCTGACAACTTCAGAGCATTAACATCGCAAGGTCGGGCACCGAAGATTATCTTTTGCTGAACATCCATAATTTGTTTAGTGTTTGTTCTGCTGAAAATCATTATTGGCTCTTCCGGGGGCATAACAAACTGCTTCAGAGAATACAAACTGAGTGTAAAGTTTAGGGTGAGCTGACCCTTTTCTGTTATTCTCTCAAAATCGTAAAACTCATCATGTTTAACTGGAGCGTAAAGCTCGTTTGTTTTGGCTAACTTACCCAGAAACAAGAGGAGCTGGTATTTTGACAGCATAAATCACTGTTTAAAAAAAGTTGTTTTTATAGTTATTGGTTATCCTTGCTGAACAATTGGACAAGGCTTTTACCGTAACTCAGCAAACAACCTGCACCTTCTTCAATTAAACCCTTAATCCTATAACCTGCACTACCAAGTTGGAACTTAGCTGTTATCGGCTGCCTGTAGCCAGCCACTGTATCGACAAGGTAAGGGATTTTAGCCCCCAGGGTTTGTTCAACTACTATCTCCAGGTTTTCTGGGTAGGGATACCAAGCTGTGCGCTGCTCTATAGCATTCAATCTTGACTGTAACTCTACAGGTGTCATAAGGCTCTCATGGAGCCACATGCCAACTGCGACTGAAGATGCAGCAACTGTAGTGATTGCTATAATCTTAACAAGTTTATTAGCAAGTCTCATAAAAGAATTTCCTGTAATAAAAATTTAAATTTTTGACTGTTGAAAATCTGAAAATATTTCAGTTCTACTTCTTTTTCTTCTTTGTGCGGCATCCTATAAAACTTATACCTTTGTTTTGAATTTCAAAAAAGCACTCGCAAACCTTTCCAGAATCTCTTCTGGATTGGCTGATTTAGCCACTTCTGAAGCAGATAGTATGCCTACAGCTCCCAACCTGAGTGCTGTTTCCACATCCACAGCAGTTCTAACTCCAGCACCGACAAGCAGTCTTGTTGTTTCTGTCTGTAGCTTGGCTGCATTCGCTATCAGCTCTGGTCTTGCTGAACTAACTGAAACATTGCCGCCTATTAGCTCAGGCGGCTCTATTGCTATGAAATCGGGTTGGAAGTTTAATATCTGTTGTGCTTCTTCTATATCTGCAGTGCAGACAACTGTTACTAAGCCAAGCTGTTTACAGCGCTCTATCCTTTGCTTTATGGCCTCTAAGCCAAGCTTGTGCTCTGAATGATTTATGAGGGAACCTGTAATACCTGCGTCCATCATCGTCTCAATGTTAATCCAGCCAGTGTACTTGCCGAAAGGATAAGCATCCACATGTTGGGCAAAGATAACAGCGTCTGTTTTTTCTCTCACCATGCGAATATCTGCTGCCTGGGGACAAACAGCAATCTTAAGTCCATACTTTTTAGAAATCTTTGCACATGCCTCTGCTATTCTTACTGCTTTAGCACCGAACGCTTGCTCATATGTCTTTAGGTTAATAACTATCACAAAGAAGAAGATTAAAAAAGAGAATATTTAAAGTTTATGTTATTGTAATCTCTCTGTAAACAACCCTCTTAGTGTAGTCATTACTTACCACTACCCTTAATCCGTAAACACCAGGTGGCGTTGTGGTAGGAATTCTAATGTATAGCTGCTTCAACTGGCTATAGTCCCCTATATTGAAGCGTTTCGTTGCCACTCTCAACCCTAATTCAGTTATGGTTGCAGTTATCTTCGCCTGCTTTGCCTTTACATTGCCAGAGTTTTCAACCTTAACTGTTAGCACTACAATGTCTCCTGGTTTTACCCTATGCTCACTCAATCGCACCATATCAAGCTTGAAGTTCTGGTAGGGCTCTTCAGCAACAACAACCCTTACTGTAATACTGGTCACTGCTTTACCGTCTGAAGCTGTAACCTGCACAAGATATGTGCCTGCATCTCCACGTTTGGTCTGCCAGAGACAGTCGTTACCAACCGGCTCTGAGATGGTTACAGTAAGTTCGTCATTGTCAGGGTCACTTACCACAGGCATTATTCTCACAAGCTCGCCCTCTATCACATAAATCTCTTGTATTGGCTCTATGACAGGTGCGTGATTACCGCTTTCTAAAACTGTGATTGTGAAGTTTCTAATAGCTATACCTCCTCTATTGTCACTCACCTTAACATAGCTCTGGTAAAAACCTGAGCTAGTAAAGTTTGTCTGCCAGACGCTATTTGAATCAAGCGGTGAGCCAAACTCAAAAGTCAACATATCCCCGTCGTAGTCCCATGCGCGCGGCACAACAGTTACCAAGTCGCCTTCTGTTACTGTTATGTTGCTTATCGGTTCAAGCACTGGTGCGTCGTTCACGCAGTTCTGGTCAACATCATCCAGCAGCTCCTCTGCTCCCGGATGTATGCTTGCGTTATTATCATTACAGTCAATATCAGCATTATATCCGTCATTGTCTCTGTCATTTGGATTGGTGTCGCAGGCATCGCCTATGCCGTCGCTGTCTGTGTCCTGCTGGTCCGGATTGCAGACAAGCGGGCAGTTATCTTCCATATCTGGTATGCCATCATTATCATCGTCAGGGTCGCAGGCATCGCCCATGCCATCGTTGTCTGTGTCCTGCTGGTCTGGATTCGGCGTTAAAGGGCAGTTGTCTGCTGTGTCTAAAACACCGTCATTGTCGTCATCATCGTCGCAAGCGTCACCCATGCCGTCACTGTCTGTGTCTTGCTGGTCTGGGTTTGGCGTTAAAGGGCAGTTGTCTGATGAATCTGAAACACCGTCATTATCATTATCATCATCGCAGACATCACCTATGCCGTCCTGGTCTGTATCTGATTGGTCTGGGTTTGGCGTTAAAGGGCAGTTATCTTCTATGTCTGGGACGCCATCATTATCATCGTCAAGGTCGCAGGCATCGCCCATGCCGTCGTTGTCTGTGTCCTGCTGGTCTGGATTCGGCGTTAAAGGGCAGTTGTCTGCTG
>CAYOTZ010000002.1:0-32991 GCA_964407035.1 uncultured Methanosarcinales archaeon
TTTTCAAGACCCTTTCGCCTCAATTGATAAAGAAGATGTCTTCTGCTAAGATAGTAACTCCTGAGCTTTATGATAAGGAGGGTTATTCTGTAGACGGCGGCTTGATGGATGTCCGTTTGGGTGTTATAGATCCCGGGCTGAGGTGTGGCACCTGCGGTTCACGCTTGAAAGAATGTCCGGGACACTTTGGCCACATATCACTGGCAAGACCTGTAGTGCATGTTAAGTTCGTTCGAACAATATACAATTTTCTTAAAGGTACCTGCCAGGAGTGTTCAAGGGCACTTGTTGATGATAAGAAGAAGAAAGTATACCTCAAGGTGCTAGAGAAATACAGAAACAAGAACCCAGATGTCTACTGGGACAAAGTAGCTATCATTGTGTCTGAAATCACAAAGGTAGCTAAATGCCCACACTGTAATGCCAAGCAGCACCCTATTGCTTTGGAGAAGCCCACCACCTTTATTGACAAGGAGACGCAAACAAGAATATCACCGATAGAGATAAGAAGTAGGTTTGAGAAGATTCCGGATGAGGATGTTAAGCTGTTTGGTGTTGATCCAGAAGCATTCAGGCCTGAATGGGCCATTATTACAATACTACCTATTCCGCCTGTGACTGCCAGACCGAGTATAACCTTAGAGTCGGGCGAGAGAAGTGAAGATGACTTAACACACAAACTCGGTGATATAGTAAGGATTAACCAACGTCTTTTCGAGAATATAAACGCTGGCGCACCTGAGATAATCATAGAGGACCTCTGGGACTTATTGCAGTATCATGTGACAACTTTCTTTGACAACAATATCTCACAGGTCCCGCCTGCAAGGCACAGGTCTGGCCAGCCACTAAAGACACTCTCTGAAAGAATAAAAAGCAAAGAGGGCAGGGTTCGCCATAATCTTGCAGGCAAGCGCACCAATTACTGCGGTAGGACCGTTATATCACCTGACCCTATGCTTGAACTGGACGAGGTTGGAGTGCCTTATGATATGGCTCTCGTGCTGACAGTGCCAGAGATTGTAACAAAATGGAACATTGATTATCTAAAAAAGTTCGTGGAACGTGGGCCGAAGAACTACCCTGGGGCTAACTACATAATCAGGCCTGACGGAAAGAAGAAGAAGATAACAGAGGAAACAAAAGAACAGGCTGTTGAGGAACTAGAGCCAGGTTATATTGTAGAGCGACACATAATGGACGGAGATGTGGCTCTGTTCAACAGGCAGCCCTCGTTGCACAGAATGAGTATGATGTGCCATCGTGTTAAGGTTCTGGATTACAAAACACTACGGCTCAATCCAGCTGTTTGCCATCCGTATAATGCCGATTTTGACGGTGACGAGATGAACCTTCACATACCCCAAACAGAAGAGGCACGCTCTGAAGCTGAGCTGCTGATGTCTGTTAAGTATCATCTCATTTCACCTAGGTATGGGTTGTGCATTATAGGTTGCATACAAGACGCTATTCCTGGTAATTACCTACTTACATTAAAAAGCACCAATCTTAGCTATGATGATGCTATTGACCTGCTGTTTAGTGCAGGCCTTGACGACCTATCCAAGCTGCCAAAAAAGAGCGAAGTTACTGGCAAGGAGGTGTTCAGCACCCTACTGCCAGATGACTTTAATTTCACCGGGGAATCAAAGGCATTCGACATAGGCGAGAAAGATAGAGTGGTAATAATAAAGAAAGGTAAGCTGGTAAAGGGGGTTATGGACTCCAACAACCTTGGACACGGTGCCGGGATGATGCTGAGAAAGCTGCACGAGAAATACGGAGCAGATAGAACTATAAAGATCCTTGGCAGTATATTCAAGCTCGGCACACTCTTTGTCACGAAACGCGGGTTTACTGTGCCAATATCTGACGTGGACATACCTAAAGAGGCGATTGAGGAGGTAAATAAAGCACTTACCAAAGCAGAAGAAGATGTTAATGAGTTTATAAGACAGTTCCATTCCAAAGAGCTTAGAGCTTTGCCCGGTAGAACGCGGCTTGAAACGCTTGAGTTAAAGATTCTTGAAAGATTGAATAGAGCGCGTGACGAGAGCGGTGAGATAGTTGCTAAATACTCTGACAAGAATAGCCACACTATGATTATGACGAACTCCGGTGCTAGAGGCAAGCTGCTGAATCTCGCCCAAATTGCAGGTTGTGTGGGTCAGCAGGCCCTACGTGGCAAGAGAATAAATGAGGGCTACACCAATAGAACCCTATCGTGCTACAAACCAAAATCACTGCATCCTGCCTCTCGCGGCTTTATAAGGAGCAGCTTCAGTCGCGGTATGAAGCCGGATGAGTTCTTTTTCCAGGCTATAACCGGTAGGGATTCGTTGATGGACACTGCTCTTAGGACGCCTAAATCAGGTTATCTCTACAGAAGATTGTCAAATGCTTTGCAGGACCTAAAGGTGGAGTACGACTACACTGTTCGGGATGTATCAAAAAAGATTATACAGTTCAGATACGGCGAGGACGGGATTGATGTTTCACGCTCTGAAGGAGGTACGCTGCTTATAGAACCTTTGCTTGAGGAGGTGGCAGGTGGTTAAAATGGTCAATAGCTACGAGAGTGTTTTGCCACCCAAAATCCTTGAGCATCTCGAGCAGCAGCTCAAGGAAAAGAAGCTTACACCAAGCCAGAAAAAGAAAGTTATAGCTACGGTTGTCAGAAAATACAAGAGCATGCTCGTGCATCCTGGCGAATGCGTTGGTATTGTTTCTGCTGAGTCCATTGGCGAGCCAGGCACTCAGATGACACTGAACACTTTCCATTTTGCTGGCGTTGCCGAAATGAATGTCACTGTGGGATTGCCAAGATTGATAGAGATTCTTGACGGTAGGAAGGACATCTCCACACCTACAATGGAGATATATCTTAAAGAGCCATACTGCCACGGCAAGGACATAAAGAAGATTGCCAGTGAGATAAAAGAGATAAGGGTAGAAGAGATAGTGAGCCAGGTTGTGCTTGATATACTGAATTCTGTGCTTGAGCTTCATCTCGATATAGAGGCACTTGAGGACACCAATTTGGAAGCCAATTTTGTGACGAAAGTTATCACTAAGAAGATACCTGCCGGGTTCAAATGCGAGCTGGACGATAATGTTATAAAGATAAGTCTGGGGGAGGATAAGAACAAGGACATCAAACAGCTGTACAGGATGAGGGAATCCATAAAGAGAATTTACATAAGAGGTATCAAAGGCATATCACAAGTCCTGCCCATAAAGCGTGGTGACGAGTTTATCATAATAACAGCTGGTAGCAATCTAAAATCAGTTTTAAAGCTGGATTTTGTCGACTCCACGCGAACAACAACTAATGATGTTTTCCAGATTGAAGATGTGCTTGGTATAGAGGCCGCTCGTGCCGCAATAATTAAGGAGGCGTATGGCGTTATAGAAGAGCAGGGTTTGAATGTTGACATAAGACATATAATGTTGGTGGCAGATACCATGTGCGTTAACGGCAGGGTCAAAGGGATAACGAGATATGGTGTTATAAGAGAGAAGACAAGCGTTCTGGCAAGGGCATCGTTCGAAACACCATTGAGACACATTTTCAATGCAGCCAAAATTGGTGAACAGGACGAACTTAACTCTGTTGTAGAGAATGTTATGATAAACCAGCCGGTTCCAGTAGGTACTGGGCTTCCTGGCTTAGTTACAAAGGTGAAGTGATATGCTGAGCGACGATATCAAACAGGCAAAAGAAGCTGGCAAACTTGTAATTGGAGAAAGAAGAGTTTTGAGAATGCTAAAGCAGGGCAAGCTGAGCAAGGTTGTTGTTGCCTCAAACGCCAAAGAATCGCTGGTTAGAGAGTTAAGACAGCTTTGCGATATTGCTAATGTTGAGTTAGTTATGGCTAAAGAGTCGGGTTTTGATCTGGGTGCATTGTGCAAACGCAGTCATAATGTTTCTCTACTTGGTTTTGGTGTGAAAAGTGAAAAAGCTAAAGCTTGATTCAGACTCATTAGCGCTGATAGGAACATTTGAGAAGCTTACAAGGGCCAAGGTGAAGGATTGCTTTACAGACAGCCAGGGTGTCGTCGTTTTTGTCATCCAACAAGGCTATATAGCTAAGGCATTGGGCAAGCACGGCAAGACAGCTGTTATGGTGACTGAAAAGCTAAAGCGCAAAATCAAGATTGTTGAGTATAGCCCGGATTTGATTAAATTTATAAAGAACCTCATTCTCCCTTATCAGGTTGATAAGATAGAACAAGAGGGTAAAGTAGTAACCCTATACAGCGATGACACGCATGTCAAGGGTTTGCTAATAGGCAAGAACGGCAAGAATCTACGCAACTACGAGACGATTGTGAAGCGCTATTTTGATATTGACGAGATAAAGGTAAAGTAAAATGGGAGCAAAAACTTCAGGACTTAATGCTGCTAAGCAACTTTTGAAGAGAAGGAAGAAGAGCAGATGGCTTGATCAGAAGTATAAGCGAAGGATACTTCGTCTAAAAGAGAAGTCAGACCCTTTGCGCGGTAGCTCTCAAGCTCGCGGTATTGTGCTTGAGAAGGTGCAGTTAGAGGCAAAACAACCCAATTCTGCTATGAGAAAATGCATAAGGGTCCAGCTCATTAAGAACGGCAAGCAGGTAACTGCTTTTGTGCCAGGTGACAGTGCTATAAAGTTCATAGACGAACACGACGAGGTTATTATAGAGTGTATAGGCGGTAACAAAGGTCGTTCTAAGGGCGATATCCCTGGTGTTAGGTGGCAGGTTATAAAGGTAAATGACCAGAGTTTGGATGCTCTGCTGAGAGGTAAGATAGAGAAGGCAAGGCGCTAAGGCACATAAACGCTAATACCTTTGTTCTTTATTACCATCCCTATCCTGTTTAGTTCACCCAAATATTCACCGTCTATTTGGCAAGGCAGCTGCTTGCCCTCAATAAGTGCTTCAGTGCAATGGGCGTAGTGAGCTAGGGATGTGGGCTTTCCACGACGAATCATTATTGCTGCTTTGGTTATGTCCATCCGTCCTTGCAGTTTGTAAATGGCTGTTGATAGCAACCCGTCATCAATCTTGGCATGTGGGGCTGGGTAACATGTGTTTCTGGAGGAATAGCACAACCCATTTGCCAGTGTTACAAGTTTAGCATGCTCTTTGCTCATTACTCTTCCATCCAATTCTATTCTCGTGAAGGCATAGCGTGGATTTTTGAGCATCTCAACCAAGGCAGCGAAGGAGTAGAGTACGTCTCTACTATACCACTCTTCCTGTTTTAGTGATTCCGGTGATACTTTGAGAATATTGTTTCTTGTTTTGAGTACATCTGCGACTATACCGGCATCAAACAAGTTAACGAAATAGCGTCTATTTGGCTCAATTAGCTCCACAAGGTCTATTGGTTTTGGTTTCATTTCACCCCTAAAGTAACTCATGAGGGTGTCCTCTGGTGTGGCATGGAGCCCAAGTGGGATTTTTATGCCGTTACCTGTGCCGCACAACACGATTAGGAATGAGGGGCACTCACAGCTTTCTGCTTCGTATTGCCTTTTCACAGTGTTCACTACACTGTTTACTGTGCCGTCACCACCCAGAATTCCAATGTTTTTACCGTCTGGCTTAAACATAGGTATCTTTACTTCACCATCTTGTGTGAGCTCTGTATAAAGAATCTTGCTTTGTTTGGTTTTGGGTTGCCCCTTATTGGCTTGAGCAACGAGGTGTTCCAACAAACTCTCGAGTTGTGGTACACCTAGAGCTGCTCTGTTCACAATAAAATTGGTGGCTTGCATAAATGTTATTACTATGCGATGATATAAATACCTTACGGCTAAATAAATGTTAAACACAAGTGTGAAAGGTTATGAAAATGCAAAAACTTTAACCAATCGCATTATATTACGTGCAACGAACCTTAACATCATGAAATAGAAATACTTTTAAACTTAATACTTAAGTTGTTTTTCAATGCTCAAAAGAAAAAGGAAATTTATTATAACGCCATATCTCTTCTTTATTCTTTTAATTTTAATTGGAATTTCAATTGGAGTAGTGTTATCTGTAAAATTTGCAATTCCTTATCTAAGAAATGAAATTTCCGAGAGAGTTGTAGATTATAAAGTTTTTTTCTCAGATAAAATTCCAGGTTACGTCTATGTGAAACTCGAATCTCGTAATGCTTTTGTGGCAGGGCATCCAATAAACATCACTATAGCAACTGGGATTGTGAATCTTACTTATCTTCAAATCACTATTGAAGGTGCTTCACAATATTTTCCTGGTGAAGTAGAACTTGATAGAGTTGGTTTTAGTTATTTTGAAACTATCCGAAATAAAACAAGAAACATCATTCCATTAAAAAGAAATATCACTCCTGTCTCAAATATTATTACTTTTAGTGGTAAAGCCAATAATCTTATTTTTGGCTCAGGGGGATATTTTGATCTTGGCCTAACATTCGCGAGATCTGATGGTAATGTAGTAGGATATGAGGTTGGAATGAGAGATTATGAAATCAAAGACGCAATTTATATTGCACCTAGAGAAGTTTTAGTAAATTTCAGGAGTAATAATCTTCTCATTGGACTTGGTTATTTGGCAATTGGGCTTTCTCTGTTCATTACAGGCATTAATGGAATATTAATGATTCTATCAAGAATTCTCTAATCTGCGATCACCCTTAGTTTAGGAAAAGTTAGTTTTTTAAACTCGTAATAATGGGGATGTAAAATTATGAAAGAGCTCTTTACAAGATTAATAAAACTCACGGATTCTAAAGAGAACTTTTTTACAGAGTGTGTAGTCCTAACTATGCAATCTGATATTGCTTTTGGAAAAAATCTAATACATGCTTTACTTAGTAAAAAATAGATGAAACTGAAAAGATAGAAACCGAGACACAAAAATCATTTCCAGAGAATAACTCCATCTTAGATATTTTCATTAGAATAAACAATAATTTTGTACTAGGTGTTGAAAACAAATTAGATGCAGATCTTGGCGATGATCAACTTGAAAAATATTTAAAACTACCTCTAGACGCTTTAGCGCTAATTACAGCAAAATACAATTATAAGATATCCCTAGCAGTATTAAAAAATCCAATTTATGTAAAACCGCGGAGCAGGGAATTCTTTATGTGGCACGACTTTTATGATGTAGTGGATAAAAGTTTTAAACAATCTCAAAATCCTATAACTGGTGCGCTTTTTGGTTTGTTTGAGAGCTTAGGGTTCGATCCACCACCCCAAAATCTAGAGGATATGTATCATCCTGATGAAGCTGTAAGAAAGAAAAATAGAGAAAGTTTTAGTAAAAGATATCGTCCTCTTATAGAGGAACTTAAAAATAGAGGCTGGAAAAAATATATCCTGGTTCTGTAGTAGAGCTTTATATAGAAAAAGGTAAATCAAAGACGATAAAATCTATGTGGATTGATCCTGTATGGATAAGGAATAATTTAAGGGTTAGAATAACATCCTCTGATGAAAATCAGATAAATGAAATCAAACAGATTTTCGAGGAGCATAAGAACCAAATACATCCAGATGTTTTTATTGAAATAAAAAAGGTAAAACGTGCGTGTGGAGAGGAAAAGATAATTAAAGTCATTGTTCCTATGAAAAAACTTTTTAATAGAGCATCTGGAGATGAAATAAATCAAAAATTGAAAACATATATAGTGAAGATATTTGATGCGTTAGATGATAATATTACTTGAGCACTATCTGTCCAACGCTATGCAAGTTTCAGTTGCTCACTAGGTCTCGCTTTAATCGATTTTTGGGATTGGGTAAACGGTTCACAAGCGCCATGTGCTATATAACTTCCTCCCGTAGAGGTAAGATTTATATACCTGCTTAGGCTTATTTAAGTTATGAGGGTTGGGGCATGTGGGATTTGTTGTGAAACCTGTGGTTTATTTACTAAAGAAATTTGTCCTGGTTGTGAAAAGACAGAGGAGAATGTGGAGTTTTTGAAGGGTATTAATGCTAATTGTCCAGTTCTTGAGTGTGCTGTAAAGAATAAGGTTGATGTTTGTTCTAGAGACTGCGATAGATTTCCGTGTGAAAAATTTAGGGGTTGGCCCTTAGTGAATGATTGGTTAGAAATGTTCAAGAATAGGTTAAAATCTAAGAAATAGATAAGCAGAAAAATTGCTTAAACCTTGCTCAGAGAAATAACTATCTTGTGTTTGTTTATGCTATGCTCTTCAGTGTGCTCAAGCTTCTCTTTAGAGTTAAACCGAAGCTCCACAACACCACATTTTTTAGCTATCATAAGCTTCCACTTACTCAGCATTTCCACAACCTCACTGCTGCATGCCAGATTGAGTTTTATCTTGTGCTGCTTCTTGAGCCCTGCCCCCTTTCTAAGGGCTTGCACACGCCGCACAATTTCTCTAGCAAACCCCTCTGCTTCAAGCTCTGGAGTTATCACAGTACTCAGATATGCCTTGCCATAATGGCACTCACCAGAAACCCAACCCTTTGGCAGCACCTCTTCCACGATTAAGTCCTCTTTGCTCAACAAATACCTGCCAATACTTAAGTCCTTGGTGCTGAGTTGCTTGACAACCTTCTCAGCCGGTAATGTCTGGAGTTGCTCCACTATCAGCTTGGTATCTGCACCGAACCTCTTACCAAGTGTGCTGTAATTTGGCTTAACTCTATACTCTACTTCAAACTTCTGCTTGACAGCCATCCTCTTTATATTGGTGTGCTCCTTTATCAGCCCCAGCAATGGCTTTAATTTACTGCTAAAGCTCTTGTTAGAGGGCACAATGACTGCTTCTAACATAGGCCACCTCACACCTCGCCCAGCCTTATCTCTTGCTGATAGCAATGCCTGGATAAACCCATAAGCCAAACCCATGCTCTCCTCTAATTTCTTGTCAATTAGGGCTTTGTTGGGCTTTGGCCAACTACACAGATGCACAGAATCCTCCTTGAGTTTCAGCTTTGGCTTGAGGTTTTGGAATATTTGCTCAGCTATGAATGGTGTAACCGGAGCCAAAAGTTTAACACAATTAAGCAACACAGTGGCAATAGTATTAACAACGAGTTGCTTCGTGGCTGGCTCATTTATCTTATCCCGTGTGAATTGTATATAGCTTCGAGAGAGCTCAAGGAAGAGCTCCTCCAATTTTGCCGGCACTCTGTCAATATTGAACTTCTCAAGCAGCTTGGTTACCTCAACGATTGTTGAATTCAAGCGTGATAAGATGTATCTCTCCTCAAGCTCTAGCCCGTCTGCGTTCTTTATTGTTTTTAACTCAAGCCCATCTGAGTACTCCAAGAGGTAGTTGTGTATGTTCCACAGCACCACTAAGCTTCTGTATTTTGTGCGAACATCCTCCATGTTGTAGTTCAAATCCAAGCCCGCATTTGCCCCACCTATAGAATAAAGCCTGAAGGTGTCGGCCCCGTACTTGTTGACAACCTCTTGTGGGGATATGACATTGCCCAAACTTTTGGACATCTTTCTGCCAGCAGCGTCCTGAACAAACCCATGCATATAGCAGCGCTTGAATGCTGGCTTTCCTAGGGCTACCATAGAGGTTACCAAAAGCAAGTTAAACCAGCCCCTAATCTGGTCCTTTCCTTCAAGTATGAGGTCTGGTGGATAGAGCTTTTTGAACAAGGCTTTTTTCTGGGGAAAGTCCAAGCAGTTCCAGGATGACGTGCCTGCATCTATCCACACATCGAGTATGTCTGGGCAGCGCTTCATAGTGCCACCGCATTTGCATTTCCAAACAAGCTCATCGATCCATGGTTTGTGAAGGTTCTCTGGCAACTTGCCTGCCCTTTCCTCAAGCTCCTTTAAACTCCCAATGACCTCATAGCTGTTGCACTTCTCGCATTGCCATATAGGTAGTGGTGTGCCCCAGTATCTCTGTCTTGTAATTGAGTTATCACGGAGCTTCTCGAGCCACGAATCAAACCAGCTCTTGCCTGCCCAGTCAGGCACCCAGTAGGTGCTCTTGTTGAGTTTTCTCATCTTAGGTATAAGGTCCTCAACCTTGAAGAACCACTGCCTTGTTGTGCGAAAGATAACTGGTTGTTTGCACCTCCAGCAATGAGCATAATCGTGCTCCACTGGGGTTATAGCAATCAAAGCACCTCGCTCTTTGAGGTCATTAATGAACTTATCATCATCTTGCTTTGCCACCCATCCTGCAAACTTACCCATTGTTTTTGGAAACACACCCTCCTCTGACAGGTTGTTGAAGGGGGGTATGCCCTCTCTGTGGCCCACCTCATAATCCTCTGGACCGCAACCAGGAGCCATGTGCACCAAACCTGTGCCGGCTGACAAATCCACATATTCGCTACTGAGCACCACGCTATGTATCTTCTTGTTCTTGCACTCCTTAGAGTAATCTATCTCCTCAGCTTGTGGGTGCTCATACTTTAACCCAGCCAGCTCTGCTCCCTTGAATTCCTCCAATACCCTATAAGGTTTGCCTACCACACCATTCATGAAGGCCCCCACTAATCCCTTGGCCACAACCCAAACTTCACCATCCACCTCAACCCTAACATAATCTAGCTCTGGGTGCACCATCACCCCCAGGTTGAATGGGATAGTCCAGGGTGTAGTTGTCCAGATTACAAGATACTCATTCTGCTTATGCTTTACCCTGAATTTTACAAATATTGAGTTTTCTGTTACCTTCTTATATTCAAGTTCGTGCTTGGCGAGAGCAGTAGAGCAATGCCTACACCAATGCATTGTCTTCTCAGCTTGATAGAGACGCTTGCGCTTATCTGCTTGCTTAATCAGCCACCATTCACCTTCAATGTACTCTTTTGTTATCGGCATGTATGCATTCTCAAAATCCATCCACACCCCCAACCTCTTAAACTCCTGATTCATTACCTTCATGTTTTCTATTGCGAACCTTTGGCATTCCTCTACAAAGCGTGAAACACCAAAACTCTCTATGTCTCCTTTTGTTTCCAACTTTAGTTTTTGTTGCACTTTTCTGGCTGTGGGCAGACCGTGCATGTCATACCCTGCCCTTTCCCACACATCATAACCCCGCATCCTCAGGTAGCGAAGCACACAATCCTTTAGCGATTTGTTCCAGGCAGTGCCTATGTGAACATGTCCAGAGGTGTAAGGAGGTCCGTCCAAAAAGTAGAATAAGGGCTTACTCTTGTTTGCCGCCTTTGCTTTTTGATATGCCTTGTTTTTCTCCCAAAATTCCAGTATTTCTGGTTCGAGTTTGTGTGGATTATAGCCAGCCATTTTAACTCCCTTATAAGCATGGATTTATAAATGTTTAGAAAGATCATATAATAAGAATAATCATAGCATTAGTGTGTGCCATGAGTTCTGGGAAGAAGGTGATTGTTATAAATCTTTCTGTTTTTGTGGGAGATAACATACACGATAAGCGATGTTTTGCATTAGAGAATTTAGACGAAAGCCGAAGATAGAAGTCAGCTTCGTTGTTGTGTTTCCCGAACCCGAAGGCTGAGGACGAGGAATAGCCGCAGGCGATTCTCACGAACTGAGAAATCTCAAAGAGTTGTAAGGGTGCGAACGAAGGGGCGCTTATTTTTTAATCAATACTGTGTTTTTTAAATTTTTAAAAAAAACCAATTATTCAATGAAATAAAAATATAACAAAGGAGGGTATAATATAGAATGTAGTTGCGATGTAAGCTAAAGGATATATTTTAGTTCTTTGAGATAGTCTAGCCAATATTTTAGATAAGCCAATTGGTATTCTTCTAATTGGATATATCATAACAGAACCAAAAGTGTTAAACAATACATGTTCAAGTGCAACAGTAACTGCTGCTGGTGACCCCGTTACTAAAGAGGCAATTAATGCTGTAAAAGTAGTGCCAATATTTGCACCTAAAATATATGGAAATATTTTTTCAAGAGTTAAAATTCCAACTCCAACTAAAGGCACTATTAATGATGTGCTTACTGAACTACTTTGAACCACTCCTGTTAAGACCAAACCAAAACCAAAGCTTCTTAGTGGTGTTTTAAATATATGTTTATTTAATAAATGTTTAAATTCTAATTTAGCTGACGGCTTTATCACCTTTACAAAATATCTTAATGAAAAGAATAACAGAATTAATGAAAAGAATAGAATGATTGCAGCATTATTCGATAAAAGATTTTGAATAGAGTGGGTTGCTGGTTTAAGAATATAATTTAGTGGACTTGTAAATCGAACATTCATATTTGAGCTTAAGAAAAACTGAGTTAAGAACAGTGCACAGTTTTCTAAAATGTGGAAATACATTTCAAGTGGAAACATAATTATTACTACAATAAAATTAAAGAAATCATGAACAGTAGCAACCTCAAATGCTTTTCTAAATTCTTCTTTTTTGGTGATATGCCCTAGAGAAACAATTGTATTAGTAATGCTTGTCCCTATATTTGCACCCATTATTAATGGTATGGCATTGCTTATTGATAATGCCCCAGTAGCTGTTAGGCCAACTAATATAGAAGTAGTAACAGAAGAACTCTGGACAAGAGATGTTGCCAGAATCCCTATAAAAAGCCCAACAATAGGATTTGTTGTGAATGATATTAGGGATTCGGCAAAACCAGTTCCAAATAGTTTGAAAGAAGCCTCCATTAGTTTGATACTTAGTAGAAAAAAGTATAATACTATTATTAGTAAGACAGCTCTTTTTATTATTTTTTTCTTTTCCATATACTACAAATCTTGTTATAACTGTATATATATATAATTATGCTACATAAACTATATAATAATGGAAAAATTTATATAGTTAATATCCTTATATTATGAGGTGCATAAGAGAAAAATACAATTAATTGCTGGAACAACTTACACTGTATCGTTACCAAAAGAGTGGATTAGGAAAAATAATCTAAAAGAAAAAAATGAAATTTTTCTTTATGAAAAAAACGATAGAACATTGATTCTATCTCCTAACTCAATAGAAGGAAAAAAATTAGATGAGATATCCTTGAATATTGATGAATATACATCTAATATTGACCAGGTGCTATTTGCAGTATATTATTTAGGGATTGAAAATATAAACTTGTTCTCTAAGAAAGAGATAACAAAAGAGGTTAAGGCGAAGATTAGAAAAACGATTACACATATGAGTGGTACTGAAATAAGTTATGAAGATAAAGAAAAAATTACAATAAAAGTGTTATTGGACAAGTCCAAGGTGGATATTACTCAACTGGTTTATAGGATAAGTTTGATTATTGAATCGTCTATTTCAAATATCTTGGAACAATTAGATATTAACGAAATAAGGATTAATGAGAATGAAATTGACAGGTTGTACCATTTAATAGCAAAAATGGTTTCCTTATCATTAATAGATTCAAATGTTTTATATTCTTCTAAAATAAGGAATGTGTCATTGATTCCTGCTTATTTTTTAATAGCTAAAAGATTAGAAAATATTGGAGATAATATCAATCATCTTTCAGAATACCTACATAAAACAAAAGTTAACTTTGAAAATAAGAAAGAAATTTTAAATTTTATTAAAAATGAATTTGACAGAAGTATAAAGTATATAATGAGTTGTTCATCTAAAATTTTTGAAAAAATAAATGTCAAAAATCTAAAAATGATAAATTATTCTATTTCAAAATTAAAAAACAAAACTATTCAAAATTATTTAGAAGATATAATTAGATATATTGTTGATATAGAAGAGGAAATAGTCAATATATCTTTTTATAAACAATTAATCCATAATAATTTTCTATGAAAACAACAATGCTTGGTTCTTAAATCCTAAAAGAGGTAAGAAAAGCAGCCAAATTTTTCGAATACTTAACACACATGTTTTGGAAAAGTTTAAATAACAAGTGTTGTTCTTTAGGCAAGGGTGATTATAATGGCAATAGTGGGTTTTGGTTTTAACCTTATGGAAGTGGAGCGCAAGAAACCGATAAGCGGCAAGGTAACAATAAAGAACAACATAGCTATAAAGAATGTCGAGCAGTACAATCCAGAACTCGCAAAAAAGTCCAATACAGACGGGTTGCGCTTTGAGTTTGAGTTCATATCAAACTACGAACCAAGTATGGGTAGAATTCGGCTGGTGGGCGAGGTTTTCTACCTGGGTGATAAGAAAACGGTTCAGCAGACATTGAAAACATGGAAAAAGGAAAAGAAAGTAGCAAAAGAGCTGTTGCCTGTTATACTGAACTATGCACTGAACCGGGCTCATGTCCAAGCAATATCTCTTAGTAAGGACGCTGCATTGCCTCCACCGATACAGATGCCAAGAATAAAAATGGGCAATGAGAATAAAAACTATATAGGTTAATTTTTTAAATTACGCACTCTTGGTTTTCTGCAATGGTAATTAAGTTTTACAACACATTAACAAGGAAAAAGGAAGAATTCAAGCCAATCAAGCAAGGAGAAGTCCGTATGTATTCTTGTGGACCTACAGTATATGATTATGTACACATAGGTAACCTCAGGGCTTTTGTTGTTTCCGACCTAATTGCGAGATATCTCAGGTTCAAGGGCTACAAGGTCATCAAGGTAATGAACATTACAGATGTTGACGACAAGACAATTGCTGCTGCTCAGTGTAAAGGTATCCCGTTGTCCAAATATACAGAGCATTATACAAGGGCTTTTTTTGAAGACCTTAACACTTTGAACATTGTTCCAGCTGATTATTATCCAAAAGCCACAGAACACATCAGTGATATGGTAGCGCTTATAAAGCGGATAAAGGCAAAGGGGCACACCTATGAGCTAAATGGCTCCACTTACTTTAGGATAGCGAGCTTCCCCAATTACGGCAAGCTTGCGCACCTCGATTTTAACAAGCTAATAGCAAACGCTCAAGGTCGGTTTGATTCTGATGAATACGACAAGGAGAACGCCCGTGATTTCGTGCTTTGGAAAGCCTGGAAACCGAGTGACTGTAATGTGTTCTGGGAAACCGAGCTGGGTAAGGGCAGGCCTGGGTGGCATATAGAGTGTTCTGCAATGTCAATGAGGTACCTTGGCGAGAGCTTTGATATACATACTGGCGGGGTTGATTTAATCTTTCCTCACCACACCAATGAGATTGCACAGTCAGAGTCAGCCACTGGCAAGCAGTTTGTTAGGTATTGGCTACACAACGAGTACCTCTTTGTCAATGGACAAAAGATGTCCAAAAGCTTGGGCAATTTTTACAAACTCAGAGAGCTAATTGATAAGGGTTTCAAGCCAGAAGCAATACGTTACACGCTATTGGCAACGAACTACAGGATGCCTTTGAACTTCACTTTCGAAAGCGTCAAAGCGAGCGAGCGAGCTGTTGAACGCCTTAACAACTTTATTGCAGAGCTCTACACTGCTGAACAGGGCAAACAGCATGGGGAAATACCTGCTTTGATAAAGAGAACAGAGAAGGGGTTTGAAGCAGCAATGGATGATAACCTTAACATATCAAAAGCCCTTGGGATTTTGTTTGATTTCCTGAAAGCTATTTACAAAATTGGTTTCAGCAGTCAAGATGCTGAGCAATTGCTTGGGTTTCTCAAGAAAATTGACATGGTCCTTGGTGTGATGGACTTTACAGAGCCAGTTGGCATACTAACCGCTGACATTGAGAACTTGATAGTAGAACGAAACGAAGCACGTGCCAAAAGGGACTGGGCAAGGGCAGATGCTATAAGGAACAAGTTAAAAGCAAGGGGTATAGAGCTAATTGACACGCCTCATGGTACAAAGTGGCGTAGAATTACTAAAAATGACCATTCATAAGTGATTAATCTAAAAAACTTTTTAAATTTTTGTTTGTTCTTAGTGGCTATGGTTGAGAGCTTTTTTCCAGACTCAGTGGCAGGGCTCTATACTCCTGAGTGCGTGGAGTACAGGAAGGGCTCGAATGAGCGTATTAAGCGTATCCTCAAGCATAGGGCTCAACTGGCTACAACACCATTTTATGAGCAGGCTTATCTTGCTTATATCCTTGAAGCATTTGACAATCTCATTATACCATTTCCAGAAATTCTTGAGGAATTGGAAGCACCCTTTGACATAATAGGTGTGTCTGGCATAAAGCATGGAAGGTGCTTTATGTTTCTAGAACAAAATTCCCCAAAAACTCAGACACAAGAGGGCTTTGGTAAAACCGCCCTTGCCCTCAAACTACTCGGCATTGAGATGCCTTATGCTTCAATACCGAGCCAACTTGAGGAGATTGCTGAGTCAGTGTCGTTTGAGTTGCTTCCACAAGACACAGGTTGCAAACTCCTTTCGTCTAATATGAGTTATATAGGTAACAACTCGGGCAGATTGGCATTGGCGCTCTCAATCGGCGAACCTGGCTGGGCATCTTGGGATCTTGCAAGGCATGTTTACAGGGTCAAAGGGCTTTATGATGTTTACGGAGCTCGAAGTAACCCCCAAGCAAGGTCTTATCTAACTCTTCTCGCTGAGAGACTACTGCTGGATATGGAGTGTTTTGGGAGCAACACACAGCTCCACCTCCCTGATGCTCTCTTTATTATATCTCGCAATCCCTCAGAAGAGCCGAGGTATGTTAAGTATGAAGTGCTGGAGGGAGAGCAAGCTTTGAGAGTGCTCGAGCAGGTGCTCGTGGTCAATCCAATTTACCATAGCTCAACTTTCTGGGCAGTGGATGAGAGAGAGCACAAGGCAAGAGTTAATAAACTTGTGAATGCAATAACCAAGCTACCTGCTGTGCTCAAACTCGAGTTGAGTGCTGAGAGGGGTCAACTGCCAATTGATGCTGCTGCTGAAACTATAGAAAGAGTTTTGCTAAGCTAACTTCGCCTCCAACTTCAGCCCAAATCTCTCTGTGGCTAATTGCTTTGGTTTGCCATACACTACCTTTCTTGCCCTTGTGGTATGCTTAATGGTTACTTCAAAATCACTAAGCTTTCGCTGCTTGGTTTTCTCAAGCACCAACAGCGCTAACTCTGCCTTCAAACTCAACCCCTGCATTGACTTTAGCTTTCTCACCCTAGCAATTATGTCAATAACCCAATCACCGTGCTTCTCAATAGCAGCATCAACCAATGCTTTGGAATACTTGGGCCAGCTGCAGAGGTGTATGCTCTTTTGCTTCTCGTGTTTGATGAAAAGAGCATGGTAGATCTCCTCTGTGACATGCGGTAGCAATGGGGCAATCAACTTGAGCAATGTTAGGAGCACAGTGTAAAGTGTATACTTGGCACTGAGTTTTGCTCCATTCTCCTCCTCAGAGTACAACCGCCACTTTATCATTTCTAAGTAATTGTCACAGAACACATGCCAGAAGAACTCCTCCACAAATTGCTTTGTCTTCGAGAACTCATACACCTCAAAGCTATCAGTGCTTTGCTTAACAATGGCTTGGAGTTTGCTCAGAATCCATTTATCAACTGGGTCAAGCCTCTTGGGCTTAACACTTGGCTTGTAGTTAGAGAGGTGCGTTATGGCAAACCTCGAAGCGTTCCAGAGTTTTGTGAGGAATTTCTGACCAGTGACAAGCTCTTTCTCTTGGTACGGTAGATCCTCTCCTATTTTTGATGAGGCAGCCCAGAACCTCAGAGCATCAGCACCAAACCTCTCCAGCACAGTTTCAGGGTGGACAACATTGCCCTTGGATTTGGACATCTTATTGCCATGAGGGTCTAAAACAAAGCCATTTATCATAACATTCCGCCATGGAAGTTTCTTCTCGTGCAGATATGACTTTACTACTGTGTTGAACAGCCAGAAAGTTATTATATCGTGGCCATTGCTCCTTAAGCTCATAGGGTATGTCTTTTTGAAAAACGCCTCGTCTGAGCGCCACTTTGTGGGTATGAATGGTGTTAGTGACGAGGTTGCCCAAGTGTCCAGAACATCCTTTTCTGGCTCAAACTCTTTGTGACCGCACTTGGGGCATTTGGTTACAGGCGGTTTGTCAACAAGCGGGTCTACTGGTAGCTGCTCTTTGCTCGCTATTATCTCACAGTCGCAGTTCTTGCAGTACCAAACAGGTATCGGGATGCCAAAGTAGCGCTGCCTTGAAATGCACCAATCCCAGCGCAGCCCTCTCACCCAGTTATCGTACCTTGCCTTCATGTTTTTTGGATACCAGTTAAGCTTATTACCAAGTTCAAGCAGCTTTGGCTTGAGGTCAAGATACTTGATGAACCACTGCTTTGAAACCAAAAACTCTATTTCTGTGCCGCAGCGCTCATGAACATTCACATCATGGCTTATCTGTTTCTGTCTTTTTAATAAGCCAGCTGCCTTTAACTCTTTTATGATGGCAGCTCGTGCTTCTTTTATTTTCAAACCAGCGAATTTACCTGCAAGCTCGTTCATCCTACCGTCTTTTGTTATTGATATCCTCAAGGGTAATTGATGTTCTAAATACCACTCCACATCTGTCTGGTCACCGAATGTGCAGCACATAACTATTCCTGTGCCTTTTTCCATATCCACTCTGCTGTCCTCAAGAATTGGAACTTCCAAATCAAAAAGAGGCACCTTTGCTTTTTTTCCATTGAGCTTCTTGTAGCGCTTGTCTTCTGGGTGATAGAAAACAGCCACACAGGATGGCAATAACTCTGGTCTTGTTGTGGATATTATAAGCTCTTTGCCTCCCACTTTGAAAACAATATCACTGAAACTCGTGCTTAGTGTTTTATCCTTTAACTCCACCTGTGCGATTGCTGTCTGACATTCAGGGCACCATATAATGGGTGCCTCTCGCCTGTATTCTCTACCTATCTCATATATCTCTATAAAGCTTAGCTGTGATAACCTCTGCACATTTTTGTCTATAGTGCGGTAACTCAGATTAAGGTCTGGAGATATACCCAATCTGAGAAACTGGTTCAGCATGTACTGCTCAGTGTCCCTTGTGTGCTTGAGACAGAGTTTCCTGAACTCATCACGAGGTAAATCCTCTGCCTTAACATTGCACGTCTTCTCTACAAACCTCTCTGTTGCGAGACCATTGTCATCAAATCCCCATGGATAGAATATCTCATAACCGCACATCCGCCTGTAGCGCATAATGAAGTCTGCTTGAGAGTATGCCATCGCGTGCCCTATATGCATTGTGCCGGATACAGTTGGCGGTGGCGTGTCCAAAGAGAAAATCTCTTTATCGGATTTGGGATTGAAGCTGTAAATCTTGTCCTTCTGCCAGTAATCCTGCCATTTCCTCTCTGAACTGCTGAAATCATAACGCTTTGGTAATTCTTTCACAATATCACCTTCGCCAGTGTTGGCTATGGCTGTTTATAAAATTTATGCCTTGGAACTCTGTTCTTAAAAAGCCAAAATCGGAAAATTATTAAAGCTATATTAGAAAACCAAGTTTTTATGGCAAGAATAGCAATAGTTGACAAAAAGCGTTGCTCACCAAGCAACTGCGGTAATTTCCTATGTATGCGGGTTTGCCCTGTCAACCGGAAGGGCGAGGACTGCATAACAGAAGGTGAAGACCACAAGATTACTATAGACGAGAAACTGTGCATAGGTTGTGGGATATGCGTCAAGAAATGCCCTTTCAATGCAATTTCCATTATAAACCTACCAGAAGCCCTGGGCAAGCCACCAATTCATTGTTACGGCAAAAACGGGTTTCATCTTTACAATTTGCCGGTACCCATTTTCGGCAAGGTTGTTGGCATAATAGGCAGAAATGGCATAGGCAAGACTACTGCCATAAAGGTTCTCTCCGGGTTATTGCAGCCAAATCTCGGCAAGCCAAGGCATAAGGCGAAATTACCAGAACTTATTGAATATTTCAAAGGCACAGAACTTCACAACTACTTTGAGATGTTGGAAACTGGAAAAATGAGGGTTGCTGTCAAGCCACAGCAGGTTAGTTTGATTCCCAGGCACTTTTCTGGCAATGTTCTGGAATTACTAAAAAAGCTTGATGAAACAGGGAAATATAAAGAGCTAGTGGCAAAGCTGGAACTCAAACCGCTCCTCAGCAGAAAGCTGAGCCAGATTTCTGGCGGAGAGTTGCAGAAGGTTGCAATTGCTGCCTGTGCTTTAAAAGATGCCAATGTATATTTCTTTGACGAGCCAACCTCTTATTTGGATATCAAGCAGCGTATAATGGTGAGCAGCTTTATAAGGAGTTTGGCTAACAAGAACACTGCAGTCGTTGTCATAGAGCACGACCTTATATTGCTGGATTATATGACCGACCTGATTCATATTGCATTTGGAAGACCATCTGCTTATGGGGTGATATCTGGATTAAAATCAACAAGAGAAGGTGTTAATGAATACCTCAGTGGCGTTCTTAGAAAGGAAAACATAAGGTTCAGGGAGACGCGCATCGCGTTTGATGACAAGCCGCCAGCCAAGCTAACCCACAGGGAAGTGCTTGTTGAGTGGCAACCTCTTGAGAAGAACATGGACACTTTCAAACTTAAAGCAGACAAGGGTATTATACATAAGAAGAACACAGTTGGGGTGCTTGGAGAGAACGGCATTGGCAAGACAACCTTTGTTAGGATTCTGGCTGGCGAGCTAAAGCCTGACAAAGGCAAAATATCAGAGAATGTGAAGGTGAGCTACAAGCCCCAGTACATAGATATTGAGGAACAAACAAAAGTGAAAGACTTTATCAAGGAAGCAGTTATGAATTTCAGGAACGAGCTTATATCACCATTGGAGCTTGACAGTGTGCTTAACGAGCAACTAAGGCAGCTTTCAGGTGGTGAGTTGCAGAAGGTAATGATAGCTAAGTGCCTGTCAGCTGACGCCGACTTGTTTCTGCTGGACGAACCATCTGCCTATCTAGATGTAGAACAAAGGTTGCTCGTATCAAAACTGATAAGAAAGCAAATGGAAACAAGGGGCAAGTCCGCCCTGATAGTAGACCATGACCTTCTTTTTATCGATTATCTCTCCGACGAGTTGATCGTGTTTGATGGCGAGCCTGCAAAGCATGGTTTGTTGAAAGGGCCCTTTGAAATGGAAACTGGCATGAACATCTTTTTGCGAAAACTCAGCATTACAATGAGGCGCGACCCAGAAACCAAGAGGCCAAAGATAAACAAAGCAGAATCGCGACTTGATAGAGAGCAGAAGCGCACAGGCAAGTTATATTACAGTTAAAATTATAAAGAATTAGCACTTGACCGTAGTTAATGATAGATATAGAACTACATGCCCATATTGATTTTGATAGAGTTTCTATAGAAGAATTGGTTGCTGGAATAGAGAAGCAAAAACTGGACGCTGTGGCAATTTCTGGATTTGGCTTCCCTCTGCTTCCTTGTGTAAAGGACAGCTTTGATTATAAGGCGGCTGATAAAGCTGGTCTGTTGCTCAACAACAATTGCTTTTTGCTTGATTCAGGAGAGTACATGTGTAAGGAAGGGTTTCATATTCTAACAGTTGGCTATTCCTCATACCTAAATAACTCAGAGGCAAGAGAGATTATAGATAAGGCACTACAGCATAGCGCATTAGTGGTTATTGCTCATCCTTTTACCTCCAATAATTCTTTTATTTCTTGCAAGCAGCTCAAAGAGAGCAATAGAGAAAAACTCGAGGCATTATGTAGAGAATACTCAAATGAAATTTGTCTTGAGTGGAATGCTCATTGCAGGCCGTTTGTTAGGAGGTTACTCAGGTTGGCTCTCGATTTTAATTATGATGTGAATGGAGATACCAAAATACTATCAGATGAATTGTTGGCTGCTGGTTATAATGTGCCAGTTGTTGCTGCTACTGACATTCATGTTTTCCGGTCTGAGCATCTCAACTATTTGGGGACTTCAAGAATCAGAATCTCACAACTTAGAGCAGAAACACCTGCTGAGTTTCTATACAAAATGAAGCACAGGATTTTCAGTAAAGAATATGAAAACACCACAAAATATGTGTCTGTTAGGTGCCTTTTTGACTTGTTCCTCATCACCATTTTTGACCCGTATAGCTTTCATCGAAAACCTGCAAGAAAAGGTTAAAAATATTAGACAGTTATAAATAATGCTTTACAAGCATCAGGGTCATACAGATTGAACGATAGGCACTTACCAGAATTGTTTCAGTATATGTGCTCGGCACTTGTCTGCTGAACTCTGGGCGAATGGCTATACCAAAGCATCCTTCTCAATGCTAATGGCGAAAATTATCTGTTTAATGCTGGCAGCCAGCTTTTTGAAAGTTGTTAGTATAAAGTTATTTTCTTAACTCGCTTTCATATAGACCACACAAAATATCTTGGTAGATTAAGGAGAAAAAAGCTAATAGCACCAGAGCCCAGCATAGTCATGCAGCTTTAGGGTGATAGCTTGGAAGTGCTTGAACTCAATCCTTGTAAGGGCTTTGAATGGCTCTCACTCAGGTTTTACTACTTAATACCAAAAAAGCGAGAATCCACAGCTAATTTACCAAGATTATAATCTGGCTGTTTTCAGTATACTGCTCAGGCACGCTGGCAATATGCCTGCTACAGGGCTACATGGTGTCTTATAAAGAACCTGTCAACAGAGAATTCTGTATGGATATCTAATGATTTCGAGAGCTTGGCTGATGAGGATAGTGCTAACTTAATCAGGACAGCAAGGCCCATGATGTCCTTTATAGAGTTGGCATATACTTTCATCCTTAAGAAGACGAGCCACCAGTCCTTTCTCGCTGTTAGGCGTTTAATAAAGGAATTGGGGCTGCCTGATTATCGTTTTATTCATATGTCTTTCAAGTGGAAGCCATTTTTGCACACTGAAAACAAGCACATATTAGCAAAACAGCAGATACTACCCAAAATGGCTAAATAGGACGGGGTGTTTTATTTCTAAAAATCAGAAGATTTAAATATTATTATTTCTAAGTAATAAACTTTGGTGAAACATTTTGGTTTCGGACAATACACTTGAAACAAGAGTGCTCTGTGAAAAAAGGCATGGTGGGCTTGTTGGTAGAAAACTCAGTATAGAGCTTTCTGATTCAGAGCATAAATTGAATTACCTTGTAGATGCTGGTTTGAGGGACTACCCCTGTAGGGCATACAACGCTGTGTTTCTCACACATCACCACAAGGACCATATTCGCGGCTTGAATAGAATTCCTTTTCAAGACACACTCACATCGCATGTAATAAGCCCAATGTTAAATTCAAAATTTTCTTTGCCAGGATTGAGAATAAACACAAGAAAAAGCCGAGGTGGAATAAGGGCCAGGGAGCATCTCTATCTCAGTTCTGGTGTTTACCTCGATATTTTTAATATATCTAAATGCCCTGTTCCTGTGTATGAGGATGCTATGATAGAAGTTTGGGGCTTACCTGTTAATCACGACCCGCAGTTTCAATGCGTGAGTTATCTAATAAGAAATCGCTGGACTAACCGCATAATTTGGGTTTCAGGTGACCTATATAAATTACCAAAATCGAGCTTGGAATTTCTCTTAAGGCACGATATAGCTCTAGCAATCTTGGAACTAACTTATTTTAATAACAATGGCAGTGGAGATTACCATCTTGACCTCGCTGCTGCATCTTCAATAATCTCTGTTATCAAACCTAAAGCTTATTGGTTTGTTCATTTCTCTGGCAAGTGGAAAGGGTTTGAACACCTCATCAAAAAAAATGTGCCAAAACCAAGGCAGGTCTATAAGTTCTAAAATTATTTAAACTATCTTTGCTATACAAAACTTATGGAAACAATTGTTGGATGCTGCGGCTATGGTTTCTTTAACCCAAAACAGTTTTTTGGCGATAAATGGAAACAGCACTTTGCTTCAAGATTACAGGCATACGCTGCATTGTTCAATCTTGTTGAAATTAACAGCACATTCTACAAGCTTCCTATGCTGAAAACAGCTGAGAAATGGCGTTCCCAAGCATTAAGCATGAACAAAAACTTTGCTTTTACTGTTAAATGCAATCAGATTACAACTCACAAAGAGCGTTTCAAGACAAAGAGCGCATTATATGCTTTTAAGCAGAGTTTGTCTGTGGCAAAAAAGCTTAAAGCAAGCATTGTGCTAATCCAGACACCTGCGAGTTTCACACCAACTGAAGAAAATATAGAGGCTTTTGATAGATTCATGAGCAATCTGAAAACAGAAATTCAGCTTGCCTGGGAGCCTCGGGGTGAATGGTTGAAAGAAAACAGTTTAATGCTCAAGTTGTGCAAGAAGCATTCAGTTGTACACGCTGTTGACTTGTTGCGTAATGAACCAGTATGGTTAACAAAAGCCAGAATCGGCTATTTCAGATTACACGGCTTTGGCTCTAATATTATTTACAACTATAAATTCAGCGAGAGGGAACTCAGTGAGCTGTTAACAAAGATAACCAAACTTAAACCAAAAAAGGCATATGTGCTTTTCAACAATTACGAGATGTTTTCAGATGCTTTGCGGTTTTCTGAATTAATAAAAGAGCTTGAATCCAAGTAGCAGCAATTACAAGGATAAAAAATTAGCAATAGCAAAGGTCTTGAATGAAAACTACTCGATTAAGGGTTGCTGATGAATGGCTAAAAATCACTCCTTAGCCCAATTGCAAAGAAGTTAGCTAAAACAGATGGCTGCAGCTTTTTGTTAGTTATTGGGTGCTTACCAATCCCATTAAGTATACAATCATAGCACTTCTTGAAAGCCCTCGTTATAATACTGGATGCAAGCCCTAATGTATAAAAAATCAGAGATTGTTGTTTCCCATCTAAGCACCGTGTTTTTGGGTTTGTATTTGAGCCGCTTGGAAAGATTTTTATATTAAGCCATCAAGATGCTTTTAATGAAGCTTAACAGCTTAGTAGCTGCATTATTCTTGGGTTTGCTCTTTTTCGGGCTGCTCGTGTATGTTTTCATTACAGCAAACCAGCACATTAAAGCTGAGCTCAGAGGCGACAACGCATGCCTACAGCTTGGTTGTAGCAAAATCTCTCGCTATGTCGCCAGCAGAGAAAGCGAGCTCTATCACAATTGCAGTTGCTTTTACGCCAAAAGAATTTCCAAGAACAACCTGATTTGTTTCGAGAGCAGGCAGCAAGCAGAGCAATATGGTTTCAAACCGTGCAGTTCCTGTATAAAGTAATGAGTATTACCAAGTAATACAAAAATTTATAAACAAGTTGTGAATAGCAGCTTAAGGTTCTTATCCCAATACAGCAATAATAGTTGATAGCGAATGCGGGTATATCATGGCACTAACTTAAAGGTGCTGAGGCATTTCATTGTTGAAGGTAAATCCTTCTCTCTTACGAGTCACTGGTTTAGCTACAATATTGGATATGCTTCGAGGTTTGCTTACATAAGGGCTGCCCAGTATGATAGCTATCCGACATTACTTGCACTCAACCTTGATAGATTACCTAGAAACTGCTTTGTTGAATTTGTAGAAGACGGTAACTCGTCTTTAAGGATAACTGGCGAACTGCCGAGCAGTGAACTCGAAACGATTGTTGTAAGAACAATTAAACAAGCATCTGCGATTATCCCAAAGCTTTCAAGAGATAGGCACTATCTTTTTGTTCCTCAAGATGCATTATCAGATTCTTCCTTTCCAAAAGAAATTTAAATAATAATATTTCTTGTCAAATCAATGAAGAAGATAAGGTATAAAACAAAGGCAGATGAAAAGAAGAAGCAGAAGTTGATTTATGGTCTACTAATTGCATTCATTATGGTTACTTCTGTGCTTGGATATTTTGGTTCAAGGGGTAATTCAAGTTATAGGTACAACAACATTAAATTTACAAGGTTGCCAAACACACAGCTATTTGTTACAAAAATAAAGGGTATGGAATTTAGATTTCATTATTTGCCACAGTGGGTAGATAATCTAACCATCCCGCAGGAGATTATAGCTAAAATTCGCGACTCACAGGTGATGTACACTACATATGACTATAATTCAAGCTTCGCTACTGTTGATGCAGAAGTGGAGTTTTACTTGACAGAGGCATTGAGTGAGATAAGCAAATATGTCTTGCCCGGTTTCATTACAAGGACAAACACAAAAAGGCCTCTCATCACATGCGCTAATGCTACTGCTTCTGTGCCTGTTATCTATTTGGGTAAATCAAACATCACTGAGCTAAGGCTTAACAATAGCTGTATAACCTTCAAGGCGCCCACAAGGGCAGAATTCCTTGCTTATAAAGACAGGCTACTTTACGGAGTTCTCGGCATTATACAATGAAAAGAAAGGGCAAAAAGATCAAGGTGTTGAAGATAAAGAAGAACCAGCTTTACTTTCTTCTATTCATATTGCTGATCATTGGTGCCGTGTTTGCTGGTAGAGGTTACAGGGCATACAAGCTCAGCAAGCTTAGAGAAGCCAACACAATCTACTACAACAACTTCAAGTTTGTGAGAAGTGATGGTATGTGGGTAACTGATGTGAAGTTCAGAAATAATGTCTATCAGATTCCTTTTAGGTTCTTTCCTGCCGAGGTTGAGAATGTAACAGAGATTGGCGAGCTGAAGATTTTCCCTCTGGACACAGGCTATATAACATTTAACCCGGACGACCCAGAGCTGAAGTATGTCGCGCTTGCAGCTGCAGAACTCAGCATAAACCTTGCTAATGTGCTTGGCTCTGAGTTCTATTCTGCTTGCACAAAAGAGTGGCAGGATGTTTGTCCGCCAAAGCCGGTTGTTACATGTAACTCGACAAATAGCTCAGTGTTTTATATAAAAGTGGCGAACAGCACAGCTATTGAGTTCAAGGACAACTGTATTATTCTACAAGGAAAGGGCTTCGGGCTTGTGAAGGCAGTAGACAAAGTGCTTTACATGATGTATGGTATAATATAAGATGGAGCATTACTATACTAAAAATCAGAGCTCTGAACTAAAGCTTAGATTAATTAAGGAGCACATTCGTGCTGTTGAACTTAAGCTTTATCTATGTTCAGGGGTTTTTTCTGCAAAGAAAATTGATACAGGGTCAAGATTATTGGCTAACAGAGCAATAGTCAAAGCCGCTTGGCATGTGTTGGATTTGGGCTGTGGTATCGGCGTTGTTGGTATCGCTGTTGCCAAAGCCCACTCTAATACAAAAGTTTTGCTTACAGATGTGAATGAAAGAGCAGTTTATGTTGCCAAGATCAATTCAAAACTGAACAATTGTAGCAATGTAGAAATAAGGCAAAGCAACGGGTTTGAGAGCATAGACAAAAAGTTTGATACCATACTGCTGAACCCACCCCAAACAGCAGGCAAGAAACTATGCTTCAAGTTGATAGAGCAGAGCAAACAGCATTTAAAGACAAATGGCTTGTTCCAGCTTGTAGCCAGACACAACAAAGGAGGGAAAAGTTTAAATAAGTTTATGCAAGAAGTGTTCGGTAACTCAGAGGTTTTGGCTAAACAGAGTGGCTACAGGATTTATGTTAGCAAACTCATAGGCGACTCAAAGAATGAGTAAGAAATGCATAATCTGTGGCGAGGAGGCAGTGCTGCAGGTAAAGGGCACAAATAATTACTATTGTAAGAAGTGTGCATTGGAGTATTTTGGCGATTTAACGCTCTTAGTGAAAATAGAGGAAGAGGCAAACAAGCTAAAGAAATTCGTTGATGACAAGCTCAAGGGAGCTTAGACTTCTTCTACTTTTTCGTCTTTTACTGTTACCAATCTTATTCCTAATCCTAGTTTCAAAAGCGATGAGAGCACTGCCATATGCAACTTACCCTCGCCAGATATAAAGTTAACTGCAACTTGTGTTTCGTCTGTTAGTATACCACTAAGTTTTTCTCTTATTTCGCTTTCAAGCTGAAACAGCCCTTCTCTATCGTTGACAATGACAAAGCTAAGCTCCTTGTTCTCCACAGAGAATCGCTCTGCACCAAAGCTATTCGTTACCAGGACAACTCTGTCCCATTCAAATGCTTTTATTAACTTTATTAGGTAGCTCCAAGAACCCTTACCAGAGCCAAGAGTAGCAACAAGTGCTGTCATATTATAACATAATTGAGCTTTATTTTTAATATTTGCGTAAAAACTCTGGCTTACTCTGTCTTGTCCTTTTTCACTACTTCGCCTGGTAGTGTGGTTGTATTTGGCCAGAGTTTTCTGCCAGGGTATATCATTGTGTTTATGCCCATTTGCACATTATCAGCAATTACACTGCCGAATTTTCTTCTGCCAGTATCCACAAGTTTAGATTTTATCATTGTCTTGACATTGGCACCGTCGTGCCTTAAGTTGGCTATGAGTGTTCCTGCACCGAGATTGACATTATAGCCAATAACAGAGTCACCAACATAACTAAGATGAGGCAGCTTGGAGTTGTCCATTATAACAGAGTTTTTAACTTCAACAGCATTACCAACCTTGCAGTTGTTACCAATAGAGGTGCTACCGCGGATATAACAGTTTGGTCCGATAATAGTGTTCTTGCCTATTGCTATGTTGCCCTCCAGATAAGCGCCAGACTTTATGATAGAACCTTCGCTTAGGAGCAGCTTGCCCTTTACAACTGCTCCCCTTTCTACCACTCCTTTGCGTTCCTGCTTTAACCTCTCAAGCAGAAACTCGTTTGCGTTTAGAATCTGCCAAGGATAAGAAACAGGAACCCAGCCAGATTTTACTTCTACTGCTTTAAGCTTGTTCTCTTTGCAGAACCTGTTAATTGCGTCAGTGAGTTCAAGTTCGTTGCGCTTTGAGGGCTTAAGGTTTTTGAGATAACTGGTGAAGCTCTTGGGCAACTTGTAAGCGCCGGTTGTAACTATCTTGGTTGGTGGTTGTTCTGGCTTTTCTATTATTCTCTTTACATAGCTGTTCTCCAGCTGAACAACACCATAGTTTTCTGGATTAGATACTTTTGTAATAAGACAGCCTGCTTTATTCTTAACAAGTTGCTTGAGGTCCTCACAGGTATAGATATCATCACTGTATAACAGGATAAAGTCTTGTTTGATTAATTTGGAAACCTGCAGGAGCGCATCACCGGTGCCTCGAGTGCCCTGTTGCTTGAAGTATGTTAACTTCAACCCAGCACAACTGTTCTTGAAAGCCTGCTTTATCATTTCTGCTTTGTAGTTCACAACTATAATTACTTCGTTTACTATAACCTTTAGTGCTTGCAAAGTGTGCTCCATTATCGGCTTGTTAGCAACCTTGAGTAAAGCTTTTGGTCTTGTAAGTGTTAATGGATAGCATCTTGTTGAGCTGCCTGCTGCCAATATTATTGCTTGCATTTATTCATCACCCAGTTGTTTTCTAAGGTAATCTGAAATTAAAGAGAGATACTTGTTTATCAGCTCTTCGGTTTCAGCTTCTACCATTATCCTGAGCAAGGGCTGTGTGCCAGAATACCTGACAAATATTCTGCCCCTCTCTCCAAGCTCTTTTTCTATTCTTGTAACAAGCTGTTTATAGCCAGGCAAGCTCTCCAATGGTGGTTTTCTTTTTACCTTTCTGTTAATTATGCGCTGTGGATAGAGCTCAATGAAATCCAGCTCGCTCAACTGCTTGCCTGTCTCCTTCATAATTGAGAGTATGGTTAATGCTGTTACAATACCGTTGCCTGTGGTTTCTATATCTGGTAGTATAATATGTCCCGACATCTCACCACCGAGAGAAAGCCCTTGTTCTGCTACTTTCTTGGCTATCCATCTATCGCCCACATCTGTGAACACAACCTCTATGCCCTGTTTTTTCAAAGATTTAACAAGCCCGAGGTTTGAATATATAGAAACAGCTATTTTATTGTGCTTTAACTTGCCCTTTTGCTTTAGCCAGCTCGCTATAATTGCAATGATTGAGTCACCATTCACCAGCTTACCAGTTTCATCAACAAAAACAGCCCTGTCGCAGTCGCCATCAAACCCTATACCCAAGTCAGCGTGTTCACTCTTCACGCTTTCAATCAGGGCTGCAGGGTGCTCTGAACCGCAGTTTTCATTTATGTTTCTTCCGTTTGGTTTGTCGTTGATAACAGTCAAATTTGCATTGAACATCGAAAACACTTTGGGTGCAATATGGTAACCCGCACCGTTTGCAAGGTCTGCTACTACGCTTATGCCTTTTAGGTTGAGCTTAAAATGCTTTGTGATGTGGTTTAGGTATCTATTGTGCCAGTCTAGCTCTTTAATGCTGCCCTGTTGCCCGTTTTGCTGTAATAATTGTTTTAGTTTATTCTCAATTATCTGCTCGAACTCGGGCATTAGCTTAAACCCTTTGCTGTCGAATATCTTTATTCCGTTATCGAACCATGGATTGTGTGAGGCAGATATTACCACTCCAAAAGAAGCTCCAGTAGATCTTACGAGATATGCTATGACAGGTGTTGGGGCTACCCCACAATCTCTTACAGTGAGACCTGACTCTGCCAAGCCAGAACCCAGCGCTTGCTTTAGCTGCTCTGTTGAGTTTCTCGTGTCACCACCTATTACCGCCTTGTTTGCTCTATTTTTGAGCACGAGTGGCAATGCTCTACCAATTTTTTTAAGGAAATCTGGAGTTAGTGGATACTGGAAAGCCCTACCTCGTATGCCGTCTGTTCCGAAGAGCTTCATTTTACTGTAACGCTCTTTGCCAGGTTTCTTGGCTTGTCTATGGGTAGCCCTTTGTTCAGGGCAATGTAATAAGCTAACATCTGCCCGATTACATTTGAGCAGACAGCGTATTCCTCTTCGCGCAGCACTCTAGGTAGATAAAAGTCATTGCCTTGGTTATCTATTCTAAAGACACTTGCACCTCGCGCCTCAACCTCTTTCAGTGCAGATTCCATCCTATCGCGATTGGAATCATGTGCTAAGCCAATGACAGGCACGTCTTTCTCTATAAGCGCTATGGTGCCGTGCTTCAACTCGCCAGCCATCATGCCTTCAGCATGGACATAGCTTATCTCTTTTAGCTTGAGTGCTATCTCGCGGGATATGGGATAGCTGACTTTGTTACCCAGTACAAATATATCTCTGTGGTGCTGAAGTCGCTTTGCCAATCGTTTTATGCGTTGCTTGTTGTTTTTTAGAGTAAAAGAAACCTTGTCTGGAATACTGGTGAGCTTTAAGCTGTTACCGAGTAACCATGCCAGTTTGAACAACGCAATGAGCGTGTTAGTAAATGTCTTTGTTGCCGCCACACATATCTCCTGTCCCGCCTTTATCTCAAGGTAAGTGTCAGACATTCTGTGAATCGTTGAGCAAGGAATGTTTATGATAGCAACGAGCTTGCCAACCTTGTCTTTTATGTTCTTTAGCACTGTTATAACATCCATAGTCTCACCTGATTGAGATACAGCGAAAACAAGAGTGTCCTTATCTATCAATGAAAAATTCTCAAATTCAGATGCAATAACTGCGTGAGCTTCATAACCAAGCCGCGTTAGAAGGTAAGTCCCAACCAGTGATGCATGGTAAGAAGTGCCACAGGCAAGAAACAACACTCGTTTTGATGTTTTTATTAACTCTGCAATCTTGTTAACTCTTACAGCTTGATCATTTTCTAAAGAAGCAATAATCCGCTTTATTGCCGATGGTTGTTCCATTATTTCTTTTAACATAAAATGGCTGAACCTCTGCTTTTGAACAGTTTTTGTTTCCCACCTAATCTTCGTTGGCTGTTTGTTTAGCTCTTTGTTTAAATTAAAGAACTTGATGTTCTTCGGAGTTAGTTCTGCTATTTCGTAATCGTCCAGAAAAACAACCCTGTCTGTTAAGTGTGAGAATGCGTAGATATCAGAAGCAACAATGGCTTTATCACCAGCAACCCCTATACAAAGCGGTGAGTCTTTTTTGAACGCGTAAATCTTATTGCTGCCAAGAATTACAAACGCCACTGCGTAAGTACCTTCTGCCTTCTCCATAAAAGAGCGTATTGCTGCTACTGGGTTTTTCTTCTTTAGTTGGCAATTCAAGTAATTGGCAATAACCTCTGTATCTGTTTCTGTTTTAAACTCGTAGCCATTTTGTTCTAGCTCCTGCTTAAGTTCAAGATGATTTTCTATAATTCCATTATGGACCAAGTAGAGCTTTTTCTCGTAATCAGTGTGTGGATGAGCGTTTCTCACTGTTACTCCGCCGTGTGTTGCCCATCTTGTGTGAGCTATTGCGGTGCTAGCCCTTATGTTTCTCTTTATTTTGGAATAGAGATTTTCAATATCGCCTATTGCTTTCTTACATATTCCAGAGGAGGTTGCAAAACCAGAAGAGTCATAGCCACGATACTCCAATCTTTTTAGCGCTGGTATTAACACCTTCTTTATTGAGAACTTTCCATCAGAGGTTATCCCTACTATGCCGCACAAATCAATCACCCTTTGCAACAAAGCTTAAACAGAAAAAAAAGGAGATATTTAAATATTATTAAAAAATTTTGAATACCTATAAAAATTTTTTTTTAATACCTTTTTTAAGTAATTTCTGATAAACAGCTATACAGCATGAAGCAGGAGATTCGAGTTTTGGGTATTGACGATGCTCCTTTTGACAAGTTTAAGCATAAAACAGTTTTAGTTATAGGTGCGTTTTTCAGGGGTGGCAGAACACTGGAAGGCGTTCTTTCAACAAGGTGCAGGGTAGATGGTGTTGATGCAACAGAAAAGCTGATACAGATGGTGAAGAAGAGCAAGTTCTTTCCGCAGATACAGGCCATTTTTACAGGAGGATTGAACATAGCTGGCTTTAATATGATAGACATTCATGGGTTGAGTCAAGAAACAGGCAAGCCAGTGATAGCTATTGTGAGAAGAAAACCTAACTTAGAGCTAATAAAAAAAACGCTATTGAAGCTTGGCATGTCTGATAGAGTCAGGTTTATAGAGAAGGCGGGCAAGCCAGTTAGCTACAGACACCTCTATTTCCAAGCAGCTGGCGTAAGTGTGCAAGATGCTAAACAATTTATTGATGTTAGTGTGGCTAACTCTCATATTCCTGAAGCATTAAGGATAGCTCATATTATTGGCGCAGGTGTTGTAAAAGGCGAGAGTAGGGGCAAAGCATAAAAAGTTCTATCAACGAAAATTTTATATAGCTTTATATTAACAATAAATAAAAACGGTGTAAGTTCATGGGATTCAGACATGTATTCATTTTGTTGCTGTTAGGTTTGTTTTTCATAGCTAATGTGCATGCTGACTATGTGTTCG
>CAYOTZ010000003.1:0-29056 GCA_964407035.1 uncultured Methanosarcinales archaeon
ACGATAGCTCTTGCTGGTTGAAAATCTTTTTCTGCTGCAAGTAATAAAGGTCTTTTTGAAACTGCTCAGAAGCTGCCCTGTAGGTATCAATCTTGCGGCCCAGATTCCATAGGAACTTGTCCATTTCCTGCAGTTTCTTTTCAAATGCAAGACAAGCCATCTTGTCTCCGTAACTATTCGCCATAAGGAAAAATGTTTGCATCTCATTGAATTTACTGTAAAGCTCATTGAATTGCGAGTTTATATAGGCATAACGCCTGTTGTTCATTACAGAACCAACAAAAAGCACAGATATGAATAGGGTAAGGGTAATTAAAAAGGATATTACAAGAATCTGCTTGTTCACTTCCATTTAATCTTGCCACCCTTTATTACATTAATTATTGCACTTATCCAGAAAATCTGGTAGAGGAAGTAGAGGCACGGATAACCAAGCATTCCCCATTTCTTTTCCTTGTATGACTTTCTCGCTATTTTCAACCCGATTAGCATCACAACTATGGTTGTAAGAAAACCAAGTATGCCGAATAAAGAAAGGTCATTATACGCCAGATAATCAAACTGCCAATCAAACAATCTATCTAAGAAATTGAAGTTGGTATATCTAAAATAAAGTATGTTCTCCAAGATATTGGAAAAACCAAGATATGTTGTATATATGAACAGAGCCAATCCAAGCAGAATCAATGAATAATTAAGGGGCAAAAAATATGCAAATATGCCGTATTTCTTGTTCAGTATCATATCCCTGTGTTTGATAATTGTCTGTAGAGTTCCAGTGTACCACCTTCGCCTTTGCACATATACCTGCTTGAAAGTGGGCGGCACCTTTGTACAAACCTTTGCTTCAATACAGTTTGTGATTCTATAACCTGCTTTCCTCAACCGAAATGCGATTTCAAAGTCTTCTGTAATGTTGTTTTCATCAAAACCTTTTATTTTTCTCAGAGCAGATGCCTTGTATATTGAACATGGGCCCGGCGTAACATATATGCAGTTGACGATTGAGAGCACCTTTAGGAACAACGAGAGTCCAAGAACATACTCAAGGTCAATTATTCTGTGTAAAAAACCTTTTGGCTTGTTGACTTCAACACTTACTGTTACAGCACCCACTTTTTCAGAATTAAAATAAGGTAGCACCTTGTTAATGATTTCTGGTTCAACCTCAGAATCCGCATCTATAGTTGCTATAAGTTCTCCTCGAGCTTTTCTTATACCCTCGTTCAAACTCGCTGCCTTGCCCTTGTTCCTTTTTCTGTCTATAAAAACAAAGCGTTCATCATCTGATATTTCTTTTCTGACTATACTGGATGTTCTATCCTTGCTGCCGTCGTTTACTATTATGAACTCAAGTTTGGGATAGTTTACCCTTTTTAATGAACAGATAGTATTGGCAATAGAGCCCTCTTCATTGTAAGCTGGCACCACAATGGAAACAAGCGGCTTTCTCTTGAGCTTGCTCTTTTTCGTTTCATATAGTTTGTTTTTAGTCAGGAGCAGCATAAGTAGCAGGGTTGTCATAAAGAATGTGGCTAAAAACCAAACGATATACACAAACACAGTATATACAGGGTTCATAACAGGTACTTAATTTTGTCTGTTTATAAATGTTTTCTTGGGTGCTTACCAACAGAATTTTAAATTCAATTATAGTTTTTAGTTTCATATGAGGAAAACCAAAGGACTAAAAGCAGAAGAGATTAGCTTTCTTATTGTGTTAACATTTTTCTTCTTAATAATAAGGGCGTTACAGTTAAGATTTTTTCATTACCTTGTATGGGATGAGTCAGTCTATGTTAGCATGGGGAAGTATCTCTTCTCCAATGGAGCCATAGGGCTATGGGAACCGTTCAGACCGATAACCTGGCCTGTTATTCTCGGGCTTGCTTGGTTCTATAAACTTGACACAATAAAAACAGGAGTTATACTACAAAGCATATTTGGTGTGCTTAGCTTGTGGCTCTTGTTCTTATTGGGAAAGAAGTTATTCAACACCAAAGTGGCTTATGGCAGCACATTGGTATTGGCTGTTTGTCCTTTGTTCTTTTTCTATTCCAATACCCTTTTTGCTGGCCTCTTTTCAAGTTTCTTAATGCTGCTTGCTGTTTATCTTTTTTTCAGTAGAAAGTATCTTGTTTCTGGGATTACAGCTGGTTTGGCTTTTCTCTCTCGCTTCCCTCAGGGGCTGTTGTTCTTTGGCTTGCTGATTAGTTTGGTAACAGAAAGAAAGAAAAACAAAAAACTATTGTATATCGCAAGTTTTGTCACAGGGTTTCTTTTAGTTCTTGCTCCTTTCCTTGCGTTCAATTTTATTGAGTACAAAAATAAGGTTGGTGCTGTTACAGCTCTCATCTATCCCTTTATAGAAGGCATCCAGCACCAAAACAATGTCTTTGAAACATTGGCATACAAAGGAATAAACAACAAGTTCTATGAGGGCTTTTTCTATTTCATAGAGTTAATAAAGATTTGTTATCTGTTTGCTTTTTTACCAATAGGAATAATTCTTTTGGTATTTGAAAACAAAAAAGTGCATAGGATACTGTTATTAGTGTTACTGTTATATCTCGGTTATTTCACATACATCCCCAATAAACAGATTAGGTTCGCTGTGAGTTTCTTACCTTTAGCATGCCTTATAACGGGATTTGGTTACTTTGAAACGTATAAGCGCACAACAAGTTTAATTGGCAAGTGGAAGATACAAACAGTAGTGCTCTGGTTGATATTCTTATTACTCGTATCAAATTCAATATTAAAGGATAAGCAACTTTACTATTGGCACCCAATCAGTGAGCCAGCAATAGTAAAAGAATTCTATAAATACTTTTGCAATAATTCAACCAAGGCAAAAATAATAACCACAGACCCTGTGCCAAGCGGCTATTGCGACAACAGCTACATCCCTGTGTATTTCTACCCTCCATTCACGCGCGTATTTAAAGAACTCAACAGTGCATTATCCAATAGGGAAAACAAGTACCTTATCTTTGATTTAGTAGCTTACCCTTGCTTTAAGTCGGATTTGAAATGCTTTAAAACGAGAAACAAGCTAATAGAACTCGTTAAAAAAAACCAGCTTGTATTCAATAAAACCTACAACAATAAGAAATACTACATATATCTTATAAACCACTCAGCTAACAAGTGATTTCAGCAAGCAGATAATATGCTTCTTGTTTATCTTGCTCTCTCCCGCAGTTCGTAAACCGAAATCAAACTCAACATAGCCGAGTTTAACACTCAGAGGTAAATGCTTCAGTGTGTCAAACAGCACCTTGAAACCCTCGCCGATATAACCAGATCTATGCGTCTTGACCACACTTTTAAACAGTTCTGTGTGAGCACCGAAGAAACCAGACATGGGGTCAAAGACGAGTTTTTTACCTGACAACAGGAGCCGAGTGTTGGCAAGCAAGGTGCCTCCAAAAGATATGAGCTTTCTTAGCATAGTCCAGCCTTTGGTGCTTTTCCTTGCTCCAATAACAAGCTCGTATCTGCTTAATTTTTTTATAATTTCTCCAACATTTTCAGGCGGGTGCTGGAAATCAGCGTCCATAACTACAACAAGTTTTGTTTTCACGAGCTGCAGAGCATCAATCACAGCTGCGGTCAGCCCCTTCACCCTTTTCCTGCTTCTATCCAACAGAATGACTTTTTTTTGCTTAACTATCTGCTGGGTGCCGTCCTTGCTACCATCATCTGCTACTATTATTTTTATGCCCGGGTAAAGCTTTAGCAGCTTGTCTATCAATCTGCCAATATTGCCTGCTTCATTGTAAGTTGGTATGATAACTGTTGCATCTCTATGGGAAAATTCCTCTTGCCTTGACAGCTTCAATCACCCTTGTTATAGCAAGCACATAAGCGGCTGTTCTCCTGTCAATATTGCGTTTGTTTGCTATCTCTTTAACCTCTGAGTAAGCCCTTGTTAGGATTTGGTAAAGCTTGTTGTTGACATCCTCTTCGTCCCAGAACAATTTCTGGATATTCTGTACCCATTCAAAGTAGCTTACAATAACGCCCCCTGCATTAGCAAGTATGTCTGGTATTATAAATTTTCCTTTCTTTAGAAGAAATTCCTCTGCCTCTGGAACAGTCGGCCCATTGGCAGCCTCCACTATCACCTTTGCCTTTATCCTGCCTGCATTCTCCATAGTTATCTGGTTCTCAAGTGCAGCTGGTATAACCACATCAACAGGTAGCTCAAGCACGCCACTGCTCAACTCTGGTTGGTGACCTGGGTAACCCTGTAAACTCTTGTTCTTTTTTACATATTCAAGAAGTTCATCTATATCAAAGCCATTTTTATTATAGACACCTCCTGTTGTATCACTAACAGCAACCACTCTAGCTCCCTGTTTGTTCAAGTATTTCGCAGCAACAGAGCCAACATTACCAAAACCCTGTATTGCAATCCTGGCATTTTCAAGTTCCATACCAAGCTCTTTAAGTGCCAGTTCCACTACAAATGTAACACCGCGGCCAGTAGCATCGTGTCTGCCAAGCGTACCACCAATACTAACTGGTTTGCCAGTCACAACGCAATTAACAGTAAATCCCTCATCAACACTATAAGTGTCCATCATCCAAGCCATTACCTGCTCGTTGGTGTTAACATCAGGAGCTGCGATATCATGCTGTGGTCCTATTATCGGATGGAGTTCTGCAGTGAAACGTCTTGTTAATCTTTCGAGTTCTGCAACGCTTAGCTCTTTGGGATCAACACTTACGCCGCCTTTAGCACCACCGAAAGGTATGTTAACAACAGCACACTTCCAGGTCATCCAGCTTGCTAAAGCCCTCACTTCGTCAATATCCACTGCAGGGTGAAAGCGTATTCCGCCCTTGTAGGGACCCCTCGCATCATTGTGCTGAACCCTGTAACCAGTGAACATTCTCAACTCGCCTGTGTCCATCAGAACTGGAAAATTCACTACGAATTCTCTTCTTGGTTTGATAAGCAATTCCCTTAATTCCTCTCCTAACGCTAAAACATCTGCTGCTTTGTTGAACTGCTTCTTTGCAGATTCATAAGCATTGTATTTGTCTTTCATTTCAATCACTATTTGGCTATTTAAGGAAACATATTATAAAGGATTATGGTTTTGTGAAAAAAATCAGGAAAAAAATAAACTATCGCTTTTTCAGCTTGATTGCATCTCCAAATGTTAAGCCCTCATCTGAACTTGGTTTGTGGGAAGCAAGCTCCGTTGTTAGTTTCTCTTCTATAACGAGTTTTACGCCAAGAAAGTGCTCTAGCTTGCGAGCCAGTTTTATAGTGGGGACAAAACTGCCTGTTTCTATCTTGTGAATTATCGACTCTTTCTCATTAATCTCCTTTGCAAGTTCTTCTTGTTTTAAACCAAGCGACTCACGTTTTCTCCTAACTAACTCTGCAAAGTTACTGACAACTGTTTCAATAAGCTCTTCTTTCTGTTCCTCTCTCTTTTTTGGTTGTTTTATCATTGGCTTTGGTTTCACTTTGCTTATAATCTCACCAAAAGCTGCGCATCGCTTGCATACATTAAGCACGGTTCCCTCTATCTTTGCTCTGTAGAGTTCTGCTTCCTTACCACACAGCTCGCATTGCATTTTCTCACCCTTTTATTATTTTCAGCTTGATTTTGCGCTCTCTTGGTCCGTCCAACTCAACAAAGAACACACCCTGCCAGCTACCCAGCCCGAGTTTGCCATTTTCTATAGGTGCGATAACCTGGGTGCCAAGCAGTGAAGATAAAATGTGTGCTTGAGAGTTACCCTCTAAGTGTTTGTAGTTTGTGTGCTGAGGCACAAGCTTTGTAAGTATTGCTTGTATGTCTGCTGCTACACTCGGATCGTAACTCTCATTGATAATAAGAGCAGCTGTTGTGTGGGGCAGATAACAAAACAACAACCCTTGCTTTGTACCGGTGTTAGCCACAAATAGCTCAAGCTTCTTAGTAATATCAATAAACTCTATCTTTGCTTTTGTTGTAATTGACAACTCATCCATTTTTCATTACTAGTTCTCCATCAATGCAATCGTACAGTGTGTTGTTTATTATCACCCTGTGCTGCTGCAAGAGGCATTTACCATTATAATAACAACCTGAATTGCATTTTTCAATGTTGGTTGTAATGGGTGTTGCATGATGGGTTGTATTGAGACAATCCCACGGACAGGAGTTGAGTGTTTCACCTGACTCGCAATATCTATTTGGGCAAACAGGATTTGCCACCTTTCTCAATCGAAGAATAACCTTACCATAACTGCACTGGGCCCCTTTCATTATCAAATAAATTCCGTCTCTCAGTAGTGTCTGTGAACCCCCTTTTATCAAATACCTTCTGGTTTTGTTGTTAATACCTATCAAAAGTGAAACACTACCACCACAGCCGCCAAGGTGTTTGAAATAATAGTTATTACTGAGAAAACTTAAATTCTTGGAGCTATTGAAACCAAGCTCAAACTCGGTGTAAATCATCGGCACATATAAGTAATCAAAGCTTGTTTTTAGCTCTGTCTTATTTTTGTCTTGCAATTCAACGCTAACACGCCAGTTGCCATACACCTCGCCAATGTTGTTTATCAAGCTAAAGCTAAGCAGAGGGCGAAAGGAAACGCAGTCCTTTGTTGTTTCCTTTCTTTCATTTCCATAAGGGTCAATGAGCTTGACAACGCATTGCTTATGGTAAGAGTCACCAATGTAATACAACCTGAAGTATTCATCATTGTAAAACACTTTCTTTGTTGTTAGCACCATTGGCTTTCTCAAATAATTGAGACAACAAACCTGGCTGCTATTCATGAATTTATCCTGTAAAGCTGTTTTGGACAAAGGCAGTGTGCCAGTAGGACATTTCTCGTCACTTTTTACATACACACCACTGAAGTCATCGCAGTAGAATTTACATCTCTGATCGTAAAAACAGCTTGCAATAAGCTGCTGCTGAGATGTGATGTTAAATTGTCCATCAGTTGTGACTGCAATGCGAATACCGCTCGGAAAAGATGAGATTAGAGTAACATAAAGACCTTCTTTGAGATACTTTGTTCTGTTTAGCGTGAGCTGATACTCTTTGAACTTCAGTGGCGTTTCCCAGAACTTCAGAACTGGCTTACTGCCGTTGTATCCGGCAAATGAAAGCATATAAACGCAAGTGTCTCCAAAAATTGTAAAACTCTGTTGTTCTGTGAGGACGGCCAAAGCAGGCAACTCTGAATCATAGAGCTTACACTCTTTCCTTGGTTTCAACTTTGAGTTAACATCTGGCTCATTGTTTTTTCTTATCAAGAAAAGAGAGACAACAAGTAAAGTGCAAATGATAGCTGCCAGAACAATCCAGATTAGCTTGTTTTTAGCCATCATACAGAACTACATAGTTTCAGTTTATAAAAATTACTAATGACTTTCACAGGAATAAGCAAGAACAAAACTTTTAAACCTATTTTTAAATAACCGAAAGATTTATAAATGATTACAAATACATATTTATAAAGGTATCGGTTGGGGCAAAAAAAAGAGCTTCCTTTGTAAATTAATGTTTAGCTATATAAATTTACGAGGTGATGCTTATGCCAACTCACATAAAAAAATGTCCGGAATGCGGGAATAAGGACCTAATAGTAAACAAAGAAAAGGGCGAAATAATCTGTAAGGAATGCGGACTTGTAATAGAAGACAAGTTGGTCGACCTTGGGCAAGAATGGCGGGAATTTGAAGGAGGAGATGAATCAAAAAGGAGGGGTGGTGCGCCCCTTACATATACACAAGCAGACAGAGGCTTAGCAACACAGGTCGGCTCCTCTGCCGACCTCAGTGCCCTGTCTGGTAAGGAAAGGTCAAAGTTCTATAGATTACAGCAGTGGCAGAGGAGGGTTTCTACAGCTATTGAAAGAAACCTAAGAATGGCACTCACTGAGATAAAAAGAATTGCTTCTAATCTCAAGCTACCTAACAGTGTTGAAGAGGAAGCGGCAAGAATATATACAATGGCTGTTCAGAAAGGGCTTGTCCGCGGCAGAAGCATGGAGCAGGTAGTTGCAGGTACTATATATATAACTTGCAAGCGTAATGACTGTCCAAAGACCTTGGAGGAAATATCAGAAGCCACTGGCTTGGATAAGAAAGAGGTGGCAAAGAACTCAAGATTTGTTGCGAGACAGCTCAACCTCAAAGTGTTGCCTATCAGTCCGATTACATATATAGCTAGGTTTGCTTCTGAACTTAACGTAAATCCTGCAACACAAACACAGGCAGTAAAGCTGATAGAAAAGGCACAGAAAGTTGGCTTAACATCTGGCAAATCACCAAAGGGTATAGCAGCTGCTTCAATTTATGTGTCTTCATTGCTCAATGCAGAGAGACAAACCCAGAGCAGGATATCTGAGGTGTCTGGTGTTACTGAAGTAACAATAAGAAACAGGTACAAAGAGCTTGTAAAGGCACTAGATTTAGAAGAAGAGATAAGGAAATCCAAGAAATTGCTTGAGGAAAAAGGTGAGAAAGCAGCTGCTTCCTCTTAGTTTTCCACAGGAAATCATGGGGGCATAATCTCTTTAATATAATAATAGAATCACCAAATTATTTATAAATAGCTATTGTTTCCTTTTTAAATAAAAACGAAGATTGGGGGGATTTAAATGCCGAACAAGGAAATAGAAATAGTAAATATTGTTGTGAGTTCTTCTCTGGAGACGAAAATTCCTCTTGAAAAAATGGCAGCTGCTCTGCCGAACACAGAATATAACCCTGAACAGTTTCCCGGGCTGGTTTTAAGAATAAAAGAGCCAAAAACATCTGCACTTATATTCAACTCAGGTAAATTAGTGTGCACAGGAGCACGCTCAATGGAAATGGTAAAGGAATCCATAAGAAAGATAATCAAAATATTGAAGAAAATAAACATAGATATAACAATAGAACCAAAGATAAAGGTACAGAACATTGTTGCATCTGGTAATATTGGCATTCATCTAAACCTGAATGTACTTGCAATAAAACTTCGCAATACAGAATATGAACCAGAGCAATTCCCTGGACTGGTTTACAAGCTAAAGGGCACAAATGCCACATTTTTGCTGTTCACTAATGGGAAGATTGTTTGCACTGGCACCAGGAACAGGGAAGAAGTTGACAAAGCTGTTGATATGCTTATCGAAAATCTCAAGAGTGTTTCATAATTATGGAGCCTGAAGAGCAAATAGAAAGATTTTTTCAATTCCTCAGAACTAATCACTATGAAGCCCTTTTGAACCAGATTAGAAAGGGCTATAAACACTATGTTGTCAGCTTCTCTGAGCTTCTGAAGTTTGATTCTGAACTTGCAGAAGAGATGCTTGAACACCCTGAGGATGTGCTCAAAGCTGGCGAGATGGCTGTTGCCAAGTTCGATACCCCTGAGCAAATAACAAAGTTCTATATTCGCATAAAGGACCTACCAGAAACGCAGAAGATAGCAATTAGGGATATAAGAAGCAAGGACCTAGGCAAGTTTCTAACAATAGAAGGCTTAGTGCGCCAGAAATCTGATGTTAGGCCAAGAGTGACCTCTGCAAAATTTGAATGTCCTGCCTGCGGTAATGTTATAACTGTTCTACAGCTGGATTCAAGGTTCAAAGAGCCAACAAGCTGCAACTGTGGGAGGCGCGGTAGATTCAAGCTTATTGACAAAGAGTTGGTTGATGCTCAGGGTTTAGTAATAGAGGAAACGCCAGAAAGCTTAGAAAGTGGTGAACAGCCAAAGCGCATTAATGTGTTTCTGAAAGAAGACTTAGTTAGTCCAATAACAGAAAGGCGAACCAACCCCGGGTCAAAGGTTAGGATTAACGGTTGGGTAAAGGAAGTGCCAAAGATACTACATACAGGTGCTAAATCAACAAGGTTTGATATACTCCTTGAAGGTAATTATGTTGAATCCATTGAAGAATCGTTCTATGAGATAGAGATAAACAAGGAAGAGGAAAAGAAGATAAAGGAACTGGCAAAGTCAGAGAACCTCTTCAATATATTTGTCGATTCCTTGGCTCCTACTATCTATGGCTATGAAGAGGTAAAGCTTGCCTTGCTGCTACAACTTGTCGGCGGAATGAGAAAGGAGATGAGTGATGGTGTTGTAACTCGCGGTGATATACACATATTGCTCGTCGGCGACCCTGGCGCAGGCAAATCACAGCTCCTTAAAAGAATAGCAGCAATAGCCCCAAAAGGGAGGTATGTTTCTGGTAAGGGTGTATCTGGAGCAGGCTTGACAGCCACAGTTGTAAAAGACGAGTTTTTGGGTGGTTGGAGTTTAGAAGCCGGCGCCTTGGTGCTTGCCAATAATGGACTCTGCTGTATTGACGAGCTTGACAAGATGAGCAAAGAAGACAGGAGTGCTATGCACGAGGCATTGGAGCAGCAGACAATAAGCATCTCAAAAGCGAATGTTCAGGCAACACTTATTGCCAAGACAACTGTGCTGGCTGCAGCAAACCCAAAACTCGGTAGATTTAATGCCTATGATTTGATAGCAAAACAGATAGAACTGCCACCTACTTTGATTAACAGATTTGACCTTATATTTCCTATACAAGACATCCCAGACGAGAAAAAAGACACGAAGATGGCTCAACACATTCTCTCATTGCATCAGCAACAGAGCTTAGAAGAGCCGCTCATTGACAATGTGTTTATGAGAAAGTACATAGCGTATGCAAGACAGAAAGTAAACCCAAAGCTCTCTAATGAAGCAGTGAAGGAGATAATGAATTTCTATGTGAGAATGAGGAAAAAAGGTATCAAAGAAGATGGCGGTGTTAGCACCATACCTATATCACCAAGGCAGCTTGAAGCTCTCGTGCGTCTTTCAGAAGCATCTGCCAAACTGAGATTGTCTAAAACTGTATCCGAGGACGACGCTAACCGCGCCATAGGGCTCTTACAGTACTGCCTATCAAAAGTTGGGGTTGACCCTGAAACAGGCGAGATAGATATAGATAGAATAGCTACTGGCATAAGCGCAAGCCATAGGACAAAGATAATGAAAGTAAAAGACATTATCAAAGAGCTGGACCAAGAGTTGGGCAAGCAAATACCAATTGAAGAAGTAATCGCAATGTGCAAGGAAGAGGGTGTTTCTGCAGAAGAAGCAGAAGAGATTATTGAACAGCTAAACCGCTCAGGGGATATATACGAGCCAAAACCAGGCTTTATTAGCAGACTATGAGTCCTGACATCAAGAGGCACACTGCGCACCTTGTAACTATTCAGGATATACTAAAGGGAAAACATATCCAGATAGATGGAAAACCGAGCTTTATATATTCAGAAGAAAAGAAACTGAAATTGCACAGAGTTAACATAGTTGGAGTTGTGATAAGCAAGAACATCTCTAATTTTGAAGAGATTGCCGTAGATGACAGCTCTGGTACCATACTTGTTAGAAATTTTGACGAAACACTAAGCTTATCTGATGTGGAAGTGGGTGACATTGTTAATATTATTGGCAGGCCCAGGGAGTACAACAACGCAAGGTACATCATACCTGAAATTCTAAAGAAAACGACCAAGGAAATGTTGGAGTTAAGGCAACTGGAGATTGCTGTAACAAAACCAAAAGGGGAAGTGCTTAACATTGAAAAAAGCATAGCTCAACCAGAACAGGAGCAGCTTGACGAGAACAGCCCCAAACAGGTTGTCTACGAGCTAATTAAGGAAAGGGATTCTGGTAATGGTGTTGGTATAATTGAGTTGCAGAAAAAAACAGGGCTGAGTAATATTGACAAGATTATCAACAGGTTGATTGAGGAAGGCGAGATTTTCAAGATCGCCCCTGACAGGGTTAAGGCTTTATAGCTAATAACAGAAAGCGAAAGCAAAACTATTTAAATTATTTTAGTTAAGCTTAACACAGGGGTGATACGAAAATGTTACTTAGTGTGCTGTTGATAATTATTATTGGTGTTATAGCACTCTACATAATATATCTGTTCAACAGCTTAATAAGGTTAAAGAACGAAGTAAAGAACGCCTGGGCTCAGATAGAGGTGCAGTTAAAGAGGCGTTACGACCTTATACCAAACCTTGTGGAGACAGTTAAAGGCTACGCAAAGCACGAGAGGGAGCTGCTGGAAAAGATAACAGAAGCAAGAGCCGCTGTTATGAAGGCAACCAGCGTTGGCGAGAAAGCAAAAGCGTCAAATATGCTTTCTGAAACCTTGAAGAGCTTGTTCGCAGTTGCAGAGAACTATCCACAACTGAAAGCGAATGAGAATTTCCTTCAACTGCAAGAAGAACTGACGGGCACAGAGAACAAGATAGCTTACGCGAGGCAGCACTACAACGACATGGTGATGCTGTTCAACAATAGAATCCAGGTCTTTCCTGCAAGATTATTCGCCAATATGCTCGGCTTCCAACAACAAGAAATGTTCAGCGCACCTGAACCAGCCAAAGAACCAGTCAAGGTCAAGTTTTAGAAATGAGGTCGCTGTTCGAAGAGATAAGGCGGAACCAGTTCTTGTCATATTTGATTATGTTTGAGTTTTTGGTAATTATAGCAGTTTTGGGTGCTGTTATCGGATATATATGGGGCAGCATGTGGTTCGGACTGATAATAGCATTAGTAGCAGCCTTGATTTACATTGCAATTGTTTTCAGTTCGGGTGATATGTTAGTGTTGACCATGTCTAGAGCCAAGCCTGTTACAAAACAGGACTACCCTTACCTGTATCATACTTTAGAAGGTCTGGTAATTGCTGCAGGGCTAAAGAAAAAGCCAAAGCTCTACATTATTGAAGACTCTGCTCTGAATGCATTTGCCACTGGTAAAAACCCGGATAACAGCTACATTGTGGTTACAAAAGGGCTTGTGGACAGACTCAACAGACAGGAGCTTGAGGGAGTTTTGGCTCATGAGTTATCCCACATAAGAAACTATGATATACGCGTCATGATGCTGGCAGCTGTGCTTGTTGGTGTTGTGGTGCTTATCTCTGATTTAATCCTGAGAAGCTTCTTCTGGGGCGGTGGCAGAAAGGACCGTGAGGACAGGGGTAATGCAGTTATTCTGTTTATTGCTATACTACTCGCTCTGCTCGCTCCGTTGTTCGCGCAGTTAATAAGGTTGGCTGTTAGCAGAAGGCGTGAGTTCCTTGCAGATGCGAGTGCTGCTATGCTGACGAGATACCCAGAAGGTTTGGCAAGTGCTTTGGAAAAGATAAAGAAAGACCCAAAACCCTTGATGAAAACAGCCAACAGAGCTATGGCACATCTCTACATAGCTAACCCTTTCAGAAAGACAAGGGGTTTCTTAACAAACCTTTTTTCAACCCATCCTCCGATAGAAGAAAGGATAAAAAAATTAAGGGCTATGTGAAGCGTAGCATTTTTAAATTGAGTTGTATTCCTTGCTTTTATGAAGTACGAAGAGATGCTAAAACAGGGCAGAAAGAACCTGCCAGAGAGTGTCCTGGCTAAATCGAGGTTTGAGATTCCAAAAGTAAAAGGGCACATACAAGGTAACAAAACAATAGTGAGCAACTTCAAACAGATTGCAGCAGCTCTTGGTAGGCCGTTAGAGCACCTATTAAAGTTCCTGCAGAAAGAGTTAGCCACACCCGGCGAGATAAAGCCCAAGGGGCTCATACTGGGCAGCAAAGTCGCTGCTTCCATGATAAACTCAAAAATCCGTGATTATGCAAATAAATACGTGCTTTGCCCTGAATGTGGTAAGCCAGACACCCAGCTTATTGAAGAAAAACAGGGTTACACTCTGAAATGTACTGCCTGTGGCTATACAGGTAGAGTGGCATAATGTTAATTCTCAAGCTGCATGAAACCCGGGGTAAGCTGATTGGTGCTGTTTGCGACTCAGAATTACTCGGCAAGAAATTTGAAGATAAAGGTGTTTGCTTAGACCTTAGTTCGGATTTCTATTCTGGCCAAGAAGTAACTGAAGATGATTTTGAAGATGTTATAATGATGTTCAATATCCTCAATCTTGTCGGTAGTAGGGCAGTTGGTATTGCAATAAAGAAAGGGCTTGTTGACAAGTCAAGAGTGCTGAGAGTTTCTGGTGTGCTACACGCACAAGTGGTAAACCTAAACCCAGTTGACTAGTCCAGCCTGCTTTTCTTTCTCTCTACCAAAATACTCTTCTATCCTCTCCTTTGTCAGCTCAAGCGATTGCTTAAGGTAGTCATCAACCTCAAAGTTCTTTGCAAGCTGGATGGCAAGATCAAGATACTTGACAACAGAACCTTTTGATATTGTAAATATTAGATTGCCCCCGCATTCGTCGCACTTGCCTATCAGCGGTGGCCTGCGAAATTTCTTGTTGCAATCAACGCATCTGAATTGCTGCATAGAGAACTTCCTCAGGTTGCCTTTTATATCCCTTATGAAATGCTTCTCTATAACCAACCTCGCTACATCAGAGCTATCAACTGCCCTTATCTTACTGGCAAGCTTCATCTGGGTTATAAGCTTGTCTTCCATAGTGGGAAGTGTCTTGTAGCTGGAACAAAGCACTCCGTAGTTCATACTCTTTGTTGGTGTTGTATAGCCAAAATTGGAGCTTGTTCTCTCTGATGCTAACTTGTCTGCTACTTTCTCCACATCCACATCATAGGGCATTTTATACTGTTGGGCTGCCTGATAAAGTGATAATGGGTAAGAGCTTGCTATGTCCATGTCCAGTATCATATCATCAATCTCTGAGGGCTTTATCTTGGAAGTGATAACAAGCGGTGCATCCTGTGTTGACCCGCGATGGGCAGGCAAATAAAGGCGCGAGAAATTGATCAAGGTGTCCAACAACAACATGACACACGCCTCGTCACCATCACAATCACGCCTCGTTGCTGCGTGTAGCATGGGATGCGCAAATAAACACTGGGTATCGCTAAAACCGATGAGCCGTGCAACCACACCCGCAGATGTGTGCGGGGCCAGGACTACCACTAAATGTCCTACTAACTCCTCTGGTTTGTTCGTTTTATAGTATGGCTTGAGTTTGTAGTGCCTAACAAGCAGCTCGTCAATGAATTGTGCTACCCTTGTAAAAACCGAATCAGCTCCTTCATCACCAGAGCCAATGCACCTTGGCAGAATAATGTCCAGAGGCTTTAACTCAACAATCTGCTCTTCGTTCTCAAGTGGCAAGCCGTTCATATCATGAGTATAACCGAGCTGTTTTAGTTTCTCAATAGTTGTGCCTATCTCTCTGGGCTTGAAGTGTGTTACTGGGAGCTGTGTCATATCAAAGCGTATTGTTCCGTCTTTGTTAACTGTCAGCCTGTGCTTTGCCCTTAGCACACCTTTTGCTAAGTGTTCTGGGATGTGCTTTGCATTGGAGGTGCCCCTCACACCCTTAATCAAGTCAGGATAGGCCTTCATTCCAAGACGCTTGAGTATGGCGGAGAAGTGATGCTTTATGTCTAGCTTCTGAAGCATATAGCTTTTAGAGCTGTGTTTGTCACAGCTGCTGTTCAAGAGCCCACATTTCTCGCAGTAGAACTGCTGCTGGGTTTTTGAACCGCAAACCTCACACACAGGATATATCCTTTGAGTCTGGCATTTCCTGCAGTATCTTGTAGGCAACTCTGCTTCTATGTAGCCCTTTGCCAGTGCAGATTGTATGCTTCTCATCCTGCCGCCTTCTACCCCTACAGGGAACAACACATGAGGTGAGCCCTTGAGCTTTCTTAGTTTGCCCTTTTCCGGCCTGCCCATTCTGGCGCCAATGAAAGTGCCAAGTTTATCTCTTATTTTTACACCAGCTATTGCTGAAACAAGCTCTGCGGAGTTGTTGTAAGGAGCTTCTGGAATTTCAGAGCTTAACAAACCAAGCGCCTCAATGTTCCTTGCATGCTCACCACTTATGACAATAAACTCGTTAGAAGCAACAATATGCTCTACGCCAATAAGCTCCAAAAAACTCTTTTCTGGCTGAGATATTGGAAGAACGAGTTTTACAGAATGCTCCTGAGTTATCTTTTTTCCCTTTTTCAACCAATCAATTATCTGTAGTGTCTGCTCGGGAGTGAGTTCGTTCCAATAGTAGGTGAACTTTGGATGCAAGGGAATGTTAAAATGCTTGCTAATAGTGTGAGCTTCGTCAACATTCGGTTTTACTGTAAAGGGATTTGTTACAAGCTCTGTTATCCTCTCTACATCCAAACCAGAGAATTCTGCTGCCTTTTCAAAATCAAGGTTACCAAGCATTTCTACTATTGATTTCTCTAACTCCTTTACCCACCACTCCTCGCAATAGCCAACAGGCACCAATGAGTGGGCTCTGTTGTAGAAATCCCCATACGCTATGAGAATATCGCCAAGATATATTATTTCTGTAATCTGTTTTCTCAATTGTTTGGCTCTGTTAAAGTCGTTCAGCTGAATAACAGAACCGTCGTCAAGCTTCACTATGGGTCCGTCTATAGCTGTACAGGGAGTTACAGTAGCCCCTTTCCCTGGCCTTTCCATTTTGAGTTGTGTGCCTACACCAATTATACCATCAAGCACAGCCATAACAGCAGGGTTTAGCGAAACAGCAGAATAGCCAGAGAATCTTGAACGGCCGAACCTTAATCTGAAACCCCCGCTACGCATCGGGTGTGAAAGGACAGGTCTGCCTGCAACAATGTCCTTTATATATGTGTAGTCCGGCATTACTTTTTGTTCGGTCTTCTCCTCTGTTTTGACCTCTGCCTTGGCTTTCTTTTGGATTTTTAAGAATTGGTCCAAGAAAGACCACTGCTCTAGGTCAAACTCTTTGCCCCATTTTGAAAGGTTTTTCCATAGTTTTCGTGCTTTTTGGCAGAGGCATTCAGCCATTACAAGGCAGACACCACCACGGATATGGTTTGTTGGGATTCTGCTTAAGTCCCTGTATTTGGAAACCAAAAGTTCTGATGACTCTGGACCGTCAATCTGAACAGGTAGGTGAGCTATCATGTAACGCAGCTCCTCTGTGCTTGGTTTGTATTGGAGATTTGTGATGCGCTCGTGATAGTCCATTACCTCTGTCACGGTCCTTTCTATTTCATCATCTGTTGGGTCGTATTCTGCAAACCCGAATTTCTTTCTCAAAAAATCGCCAATAATAACAGAAACTGAAGCGCCTGTACCTCCTGCAGAACGTATAGGTCCTGCATAATTCAAAGCCAAATATGGCTTACCGTCACGCCTCTTTCTTATATCCAGACCAATAAAACCTTCAAGTGGTGATGCCACTGTGCCAAGCGTATGGTAAGCAAAGCCCACTCTCAAGCCAACTTCTATTGCCTCTTTTTGAGTGGAGAATTTACAGAATCTCTCTTTTGATATCTCCTCTGCGATTATCAATGAAACGCGCCAATCAAGCACTCCATATTTCTTCTCTAATTCCTGAATCCTTTTCGGAATGCCTTTGCCTACTATTTGAGGTGCAACTGCTGATATAAGCCCTTCAACGCGTTCAGCCATGGTGGCTGCACAGGGAATCTCAACCTTGCTGACCGGGTCTAAACCACGAGAGCGCGCAGCATTAGCTATCTCATAAAGCTGCTTTAATGTTTTGTCTATGGCTGAGTAATAACCGAGCAAACTCTTGTCTTCCAACCTAACCACCAAACTTTAGTAACTTCATTTTGCGCGTCTTAAGGTTTATGATAGGCACTCTACAGGGCTCTGGTTCGTGACCAACTTTCTCTTGGAAGCTCGTCTTTGCCTGCCAGCACGAACCACATATCAGGGTAACATTCTTGCTTGGGATGTTGTATATAGAGGACTTATGAATATGGCCAGTGACAAAGAAATCAGGCACATTCTCTATTACAAGAGGGTCCTTGTCACTATACGGCACATACAGTGTAGAGCCATGTGAAGGTGCCAAGTGTCGCCTTTTCAGCATGTACTGCATAATGATTTCTGGCTTGTCATAGCCACCGTTGTTCCTAATTTGTTCTATATTTGAGACATAGTAATCAAAACTATAGCCGTGGTACATAAGCACATTAAATCCTGGGAAGCTGTTTGTCTTGGCTATATTAACAAGGGCAGGATTGCTTACCATTATGATGTTCGGAATTGAATAGAGTTTTTTAGCCAACTCTGGATTTAGGGGGGGTTGGGGTTCAGCCAATCTTAGAGCATCATGGTTGCCAGGGCACACGATAACTGCCTTATCTTTGGGTATCCTGCTAAGCAGCTCTGCACAGGCATTATACTGTGCATAGATATCTTTTATGCTGAGCTCGTTGAACTGTTCTGGATAGACGCCAACACCGTCCACCAGGTCGCCAGCAATGAATATGTACTTTGTTAGGTTGGCAATCCTCTTCTGGGTTTCATTACCCAGCTCACCATTAATCCATCTGAGAAATCTTAGAAACTCCTTTTCCAGAAACAGCTTTGAACCTGTATGCAAGTCAGAGAGCACAATAGCATACTCTTCGTTTTGGGCCCTTTTTATGTCTATGTTTGGTATATCGGGCCAGATTATTTGAGAAGCGAACACAACACTCCTGCCTGTTTTTCCGTTTACCCCTATAACTTCATCTAGTGTTATAGAACTCGCCTGTGCAAATAGCGAGTTGTCCTTCTTTGTTACAATAACATTAATAGAGCCAGTTGGGTCCTCAAGGGTAAGAATAATGTTGTTGTTGGCTGTGTAGGCTATCTCTCTTACCAACCCGATTATTGATACCTGCTCTCTGTCATACTTGTTCTTCAATCTTCCTATAGAGATTTGGTTATTGAGTTCTGGCCGGTTTAGCAACATACTGCTTATCAGTTTGTAGCGTGAGTTAAAATAGCCAACAAAGTCCTCTACTTTCCTGTCTGATGAGACATCCACAAAACTTTTGATTATCTCTACATTGAACCCAGAAACAGCCCTTGGTTGAGTAACATTTTTTAATACTTTATCCAGCTCTGCTCGGTCCTTTTTCAGCTCTGATTCTGCCTTTAGCTTTTCAATCTCAAGCCAATCGCACTTTATACCTTTCTTTTTTATTAGCCCGAGGGTGTTCTCATCAATGACAAGTGGTGCTTTAATACTGGATTTGTTTTTTAAAATAAACTCCAGCTCAGCAATATGCTGCTCTATTTTTGGTATCAACTCAGGGCTAATAAAAAAGCCCTTATTTAACAGTTCATTCACTCTTCTCTTTGCTTCAAGAACTAAAGCATCCATTTTTTAGATATGCAAGCTGCTCTCCAAGATTTCCTTAACTTTGGGCAGTGTGTTTACAGGTATTGACAAGCTTATCTCTCTTGTTCTACCGTATCTCCCTTTTGAAATAACCTTTGCATTGATCAAACCAAGCATATCAAGTTCTGCCAATATGTCAGATATGCGGCGTTGTGTAAGTGGTGAAACAGCAAGCTTTTTACATAGTTGCTTGTACACTTCGTATATCTCACCTGTGTATAATGGATCTTGATGCGATTTCTTCAAGAGGAATATAGAGTATAAGACAACCTGAAATTGCTTTGGATACGAAGCAACAATCTCTATTATCCTGTCACCCTCTATCTTCTTTTCTGCTTCGTCTATGTGTTCTATGTTTACCCTATTGCTACCCAACCTGTCTGCGATTTCACCCGCAACACGCAAGAGGTCGAGTGCACGTCGAGCATCACCATGTTCTCTCGCAGCATATGCAGCACATTTTTCTATGACACCAGGTGCTATTGCGCCCTTGCGGAACGCTTTCTCCTTCCTGGAGTTTAGGATTTCCTGAATTTGAATTGCATTGTATGGTGGAAAGACGAGTTCTTCTTCTGACAAGCTTGACTTTATTCTCGGGTCTATGTTGTCAACAAACATCAAGTCATTAGAGATGCCAATTATCGCTACCTGGGCTTTTTCCAGATGCTCGTTTATCCTGGTGAGGTTGTAAAGTATCTCGTCTCCTGCTTTCTTTATGAGCTGGTCAATCTCGTCCAGCACCAGAACAACTACCTGTTCTTTTGAATTCAGTGCTTTGAAAAATATGTTGTAAACCTCGTCTGTTGGTAAGCCAGTAGGTGGAATTGCCTTACCGAACATTCTTGAAAGTTCTGCTATCAGTCTGTATTCTGTATCGGCTATCTTTTTTAGTTTGCAGTTTAGATAGCAAATCTTTACAGGTCTGCTGTGCTTTTCAGCAACATTATGAACCTGTGCTGTGGTGTAGCGGACTGTAACTGTCTTGCCAGTGCCTGTTTTTCCATACACGAACAAGTTAGAGGGTCTTTCAAGCTTTAATAAGGGCGCAAGTATGTTTGCAATTGCCTTGATTTGTTCATCCCTGTGAAGTATGGTGTCAGGAGTGTAGCTTGACTGGAGATAGTGCTTGTCTATAAATACTGACTTCCTGTTTATGAAGCTTTCAAAATAAGAATCAAGGTTATTAGCTACCATGAATTTTCCATGAGAAGTAGAGGTTTATAAAGATATCTATTATTAGACATATATTTAGAAAAGAATGGCTCCCTTACCCCTTGATTTCCAGTGGAGCTTGTTATGAATGAATGAATTATTTTCAATATAGTAAAATAAATAATAAAAACAACAGAGTATTCTTTCCATAAGAAACAAGGGTGTAAGAGTATCTTTCCACTACTGGTAAATCACAAAAACAAAAGATTTAAAAAGATTTAACAATTACTACTCTAAAATAATTAATCATTTAGGAGGCCTTGAAAATGATCGTGAACAAATTTTTCATAGATAAACTATCTCTTTTTGGACTGAACAGTTATGAATCAAAGCTTTGGGCTGCCCTGCTTTCTCGTGGTGTAGCAACTGCAGGCGAACTTGCCGAAATAGCTAATGTTCCACGCTCAAGGTGCTATGATGTACTTGAAACATTGGAAAAGAAGGGCTTTATTATTTCAAAAATAGGCAAACCAATGAAATATATTGCAGTACATCCAGAAGAAGTAATAGAACGGGTAAAAAAGAACCTTCTTGAAAAAGCTAATGCAGATGCTGAGAAATTAGACTCAATAAGGAACACAGAGCTTATGGATGAACTTAAGACATTGCACCTTAAGGGAATAAAAAAGATTGACCCAGAAGAGCTTTCTGGTCTACTGAGAGGTAGAAAGAATATCTATAATCATCTTGCTACTCTGATCAAGAACTCGAAACAATCTGTCTATCTCATGACAACAACCACTGGGCTACAGAGGAAATTCGAAAAACTATACAAAGAGTTGAGAGAAGCAGCTTCAAGGAATGTTACAATAAGAATAGGTGCCCCTCTAAAGCCAACCTTCAGCAACCTAATTAAAGAGATAGAAAAATTAGCAGAAGTTAGACACGCGAACAAATCCGCTAGGTTTGTTATTATTGATAATGAGCATCTGGTGTTTATGATGGCTGACGACGAAACAGTTAACCCAAGCTATGACATCGGCTTATGGGTCAAGTCACCCTTCTTTGTAGAGAGTATGAAAGTCCTTTTTGAGAATTCTTGGGAGAAAATGAAGCTTCCAAAGGAAGTTTTGAAATAATTATTTTGCAATATCAAAAACATTTTAATTATCTATTTCTTTTTATGTTCTGTGGTTGGGACAATAGTAAAGAGGAGCATAGCAAAAGGAGAGCACCCTATAGCCCACTTCTTTCATGGCAGAAGAAAGAAGCTCTATTATGGGCCTATGGGTGCTGGTAAAACAACCAAAATACAAGCCGACATTGACTACATAAGCGCTTTTCTCGAACAGAACCCCCCTATTGAGAAAATAGAACTTATTGTCTTCAAGCCAGCCAAGGACACACGCTCCTTTTCTGGTGAGGACCCCAGCACAAACATCTCAAGCAGATTAACAGCAACACCTGCTTTTGCTGTGAGAAACCCTCTTGAAATACTTGATAAGTTAAGATATGGGAGTTACTATGTGCTTGTATATGATGAAGCCAACTTTGGGCCTTCATCAATTCTTGAGCTTATAGATACAGTTGATATGCACAACAACCTCTATCTAATTGCTGCTGGTCTGAACCTTGATTTTCGAGGTAGATATTTTCCTCTCTCAGACTTTAAGGCAACGATGCTTGATGTTATTCGCAAGTTTGACGCTGAGGAGCAACAACAACTTTATGCTATCTGTAACAAATGTGGTAAATATGGTGCAACACACACACAAAGAATCAGCATTGAAAATGGTGTAATTAAGCCAGCACTATACTATGATGTTTTGCACAAAGTCGGGGGTAATGAGAGCTATCACTCAAGGCATTTCTGGGAATTCGAAATACCTGGGAGAGCGGAATGGGAGATTCTAGAGTTGCTCTTTGAGAGAAAGGCATCAAAGAAATCTGTTTCTCTTGATGAAGTTCTTGAAATTAGCGAAATACCTAAGCAAGTATTTATGCAGATAATAAACAGGTTTCAGGAAGAAAGAATTATAGAGGTTTCTAATGGCAGGGCGATGTATATTAAAGAGTATTAAATAGTGCATCCACTACCTACATAACCAGTGACATATAAATTGCCAGAATTGTCGATTTTTAGAACATAAGCTGTATCATTCATAACGAGGAACTCGTTTGTGCCAGGTGTTATGCTTGATTGTGCTTGATAAATATCACCTAGAAGGCACATTCGGCAATTACTATGGTTTATCCACATAACGATTTGACTCGGTGTTCTAACCACAAAATCTCTATTTCCCGGACTATTACTGCAACTTGTTCCTATGCTACCAGAAATTGCTACATCACCATTTGAATCCACTTTCATGCAATATGTTCCTGAAACATTTCGGACAGCAAAGATATTACCTTCTATTGTAGGGCAACAATCACTATCTAGTTCGTCTATGTAGCCGTCGCAATCGTTGTCTATGTCATCGTTGCAGTTGTTGTAACTCTGCCCTTCGTTACCAGAACGGCAATTGTTAGTTTCGTCAACACAATCAGTAGCACTGTCGCAACATGCAGTATACCAGGAGCTACCTATAGTAGTGTTTATATACCATTCCCCAGAATCATCACCACAGCAATTAGAGATTTCGCCACCCAACTGCCAACCCTTACCTTCGTCACCTGTTGTTTGATCCGGCACACAGTTACATGTTTCTTCATTAGCATCTCCGTCTGTATAATAGGTGCAGTCGTCTGCTACATAGCCACTTGTCCCTCTACACTCAGCACGATATTCATCAGAATTATCGTTTAGTGCTGAATTCCCAGATTCTTCGCATTTGTTATCCTGACTGTCATATTTTGCACTTATCGGTGTGAAACACCAACCATCATCAGTAGCACCAACACCGTCATTATCGCAATAGCCGCTTGAACATGCCTCGTCTTCAGAACTCGGTGTGCCTTCATAAGTTACCCCAGTACATGTTTGGCCATTGTTTAACTTGTTTTGGCAATATCCAGTTGAACTACAAAAAAATCCAGAAGGACATTCAGTATTTGTTGTGCAAGTATTTGTGCAATCATTATTTACACAATGATAACCATTTGCTGTGTCACATTGCGAATTTGTGTTACAGTCAACCCATTCTCCAGAATTGCAGTAGTCGTAATCTCCATCATTGTCCACATCTGTGCTTGCGTAACCGTTTGCTCTACAAACATCGTCGTCATTACAGTCGCTACTGTCATCACAGCATGCACTGTCGTCTTCTGCTGGGGCAGGGTCAAGATTAGAATTATAATCTTCTTTTATTACCCATTCTCCTGTTTTGTTTTCGCAGCATACACTCGCGTTTGTCTCACCTCCTATCATCCAATAATTTGTATAGGTTTTAGTACTAGTCATCAAACAACCGCAGGCATAATTTAATTCATCTGCTACGTTCCAATATGCACATGTACCATTTACATACCCATTTGTGCCATCACATGAATCAGCTGTTTTTTCATCTGCAGAGTTATCAGCTCCACATTTTTGCTCGCACAAACCATTGCCTGTGGTTCCCTCTCTTTGTGTGTGATTCGTTGTCCAGCACCTAATACATTTACCGTCATCATCATCTTTACCTGGATATTCTGAAGTTGTATCTCCAATTGGACAACAGTCAGTGTCTGCTGTGGCTGAATAACCTGTAGGAACACAGAGAGTAGCATTTGCTGTGCAACTTCCTTCGTTATTGTTTGGGTCTTCTGTTGCGTTTATTTGCCCAGAACCGCATTCTTCTTCACCTATTTCTAAGTAGTATGTAGTTTCAACAGTTGGTGCTGTTATAAAATCAGACCAGTCCATAGTGGTTTCATAATAATCTCCATATGTACCTTCATTTGCATCAGTATTGTTACAATAATTCCTTAAACCAGTATCATAATAACATCCATTTGTGGAATAGTCACAAGTACCAGTACCAGTACCATCATCGTCAATACGCCATCTATGGTGCCCTGAGTTGGAGTAAGTTTCTGGATTTTCATCTGAAACATCCCATCTTATAGTTAATGTGTTGCCATTTTGATTTAAGTAACACTGGCCAATATACGGTCCTCTGTAACTGAGAGAGCACCTATAACCTTGGTTTTGGTTAGCAACACCATTACCATAATCGTTCTCTATTCTGTTACCTTGGCATGTCTCAGGGTCATAAGTTGTACCAGCTTCATCGTTTCCATAAGGATACTCAGTTCCCGAACCATCACAATCATCCGGAGTGGCATAATTTGCTATCTGGGTTTTCCAAGTGTTAGCCCCAGTTCCAGCACCATCGCAATAATATGTCGATCTTCTAGTGCAAGAACCGTCTTGAGTAGCTACTCCCCCAAGATTGTTGTTGCAACCGTATATTTGTCCGTCTAAGCAGAGGTATTGGCTAGTAGAATCTAAGGAATTATTGGCTATCACATTGCCATTAATACAGCACGAAGCTCCCGGAGCAGGATTATTAAAATTATCAGAAGAACCATCATCGCCACAACATTCACCAGAACCATCGTCATCAAGCCAAGAGTAAGCTGTGCAGCCAGTAGCAGTGCTTTCGCATCTAGCTTCAGTAGTGTCTCTATCATAAGTGGTACCTGTAGGGCCATTAGTTGTGCAGCTAACACTTTCTGCTATTGTGCCTTGGTCTGGACAACAGGTATCAACTCCAGCAGAGCAATATGTGCTTGCCGTGCTGTAATCCCAACCATCAGTATCAGCTGCACAGGCATCTCCTGGATTGTACATACAGCTTGTTCCAGTCCAGCAGTTGGCTCCTGAGTCAGTCATATCACCTACTGTGCAGCTTGGGTGGGTTTCATGACTTACGCCTGTGCAACCAGAACTTGTACAATCATCACTCCTATCTAATGATGCACCATTATCATAATAGCAATCGTTTCCACTAACAGTTCCAGGATCTGGACAAGGATCGTAAGGGCACCCAGTACCTGTGTAATAGCACAGATTGTCTGTATCATTGAGACAGAAACCTTGTGGGCCGCTACCGTAACTACAATAATTAGCAAGAATAGGATAAGTAGAAACCTCATCTGACCAGCTACCTGCTTGATTATTTTTATCCCTTGCTTGAACTTTGTAAGTATACTGGCTGAAACAGTTAAGCCCAGCATCTTCATAACTTGTGTCAGTTATCCAGCCAGAGTCATCAGCTCCTGGATTGCCAGATGTTTCATCTACATAGTAGTCCTTAATACCCTTAGCTATGGTTGTAGAAAGCAAGGCCTGCATCTCACAACTATCAATATAGAAGTTGCCGCCAGAAGTTTCACTGTTGTTTGTTATCACGAACATCTTGAGCTGCGTGGCAGCGCTGTTAACCTGGCCAATGTTCTCTATGTATTGCCAACTTGTCGTGAGTGTTGCTTCTGTTTCACTCTCGCCAGATTTTAAGCCAACACCACCTATTTTTACACCAAGACTACCGGAAGCTGCTCTCGCCCAACAACCGAACTTTACAGTATAACCTTTGTAGTCAACATAATTCGGGATACTTTGTGCAGCACCGTGCTCAGCACCAGTAGGCGTAACATACAAAGAGTAATTACCAAAATGGCTTGTCACACTTGAAACAGCCAAAATACCTGCTTCTCCATAAGATTCCCAAGGTGCTGTTTTGCCGTTTTCAAACCCACTATTATTGATTATATTAGTAGGATTATCCTGACTATCAAAAGCTACAAGATAGAAGTAGTAGGAATTGCCCCCGTCGCTTGGAGGATCCCAGTTCACATTTATTCTGCCAGACATATCTGGAACATATAATGTCGGAGTGCTTATTTTGTTTGGAGGCGTTGTATCTGGTGTATCCTCATCTGCTGTTTCAATAGTATCATTCAGAACAGTAATCCTGAAATTGTCTATTTCAACAGTATCATCATAGTAATTACTGACAAAGCCAACAGTATCAGTTGACCAAGAGGATTTTTCAATTGGTTCCTCATAGAATCTGAATTCATAGTTAACATACAAACTGCTCGAAGGATAGCCAGTCCTATTAGCAAATATGTAGAGCTTAATATGATTCCAGTCCCCAGAACCTACGCTTGTTATTGCGTCGTAAAACTCTTGATTATCATCTCTCCATCCTGTCCTTGTGGGATTGACATCGCAATATACGCCTCTGTATCTTACACCCCCCCACCTTGCTTGACCATTAAACTTAACATCATACTCTATTAGAATATCCTTGCCAGTGGCATTGAACCATTTGTAATCAATATAGGCGTAACCTTCGCTCTTGCTTTCATTAACTTCTGATACCAACTCGTTATTTTGCCATTTCCAATCAATATTAACCATATCTCCGGACTGTGTGTAATTTGCACTTGAATCTGTTGTGAATTCATCAAGCATACCCCTCGTTGGAGTGTAACTGGAAGAAGCTATGTCATTTCTATAAAGTCCATGCCTTATCAAACCAGTTAGGTATAAATCAACAATCTCCTTGTAGCTCAAACTTTTGTTATAAATATAAATTTCATCTAAAGAACCGTTAAAATAATTAGTTGGGCCCTTGTTGCCATCAAAAGTGCTCGCTTCTGAACCAACACCTATAAAACCGTACCTTGTATTACTTGAGCCAAGTGATTCACCTGCAGTGTGTGCTGTCAAATTTTTTGCATCCAAATCACCATCAATGTAGATTCTTTTAGCTCCTGTTGATGAGTCAAAAGTACCACAGACAAAGTGCCAGTCACCGTCATTAACTGTAGAATTACTTTTCATATCATTAACTCCATCAGCAACAGTATGGGTATCCCAACCCACATATCCGCTATATCCACCCAACTGATCGTCCCCAACTGTAAATCTCCAGTACTCACTTCTATCCCATGATGCAATTATATTATGTCCTGGGTTATTTACCTTCACCCATGCACAGACAGTTAATTTATTGATTGCATCTGAACCAGAGTAGTATAGATTATTTACAGCTATATAATCATTAACCCCGTCAAAATTACGTGCCTGTCCATTATCCACTCTCCCATCTACAAGGTTCGTACCGTACAGTGTACCATTATGTTCATTTGGACTCCAATCATAAACCTCTGTTGAACTATCTCTCTCAAAAGGGTAATACAGCTGTAAACCATCATCATAAACTTTCCAGAAGGCATTAACCTGCTCAGTGTTGTTATCTCCAGCTATGGAGAAATACTGCGGTGAAGTTCCTTTTAGGTTAGGCATTGTAGCGTCGCAGAAATACCAAGGCACTTCTTCATCAGTACCGGAACAACCAACTTCTGTATCATTATAGTAAAGAGTGTATAATCCAGTAATAAAACACTTTTTGTAGTTTATTGTACAATTAATGGTTACATTTGTTTCGTTATCATAAGTACAAGTGTTTTCAGCTACCTGCTCATGATTCGGATCGTAGAGTATAATCCTAAAATTACATATTTTAGCATTAGTTATATTGCTTATTAAAACTAACATTGTAATGAGTAAAATTACAAACTTTTTATGTTTTGAATTAATTTTCATTTTTCTTTAATGCTCTTGAATAAAAACACCATATTGTTTTATTGTTTCTTCCCAACAATTTTGCTATATCTTTTAGAGTCATGTTGAGTTCTGACCTGAGATGATATACAAGATTTTCCATAATACTTTTTCTCCTATTTTGGAAAATAGATAGTGGTACTCTTAAGGAATCAAGCTCGAGATTTCTTACTTTTTGCTTGGCTTTGTTGTATGTAGCCCAGATTGTGCGTTGATCCCTGTTGAGTTTATTCGCTATTTCACTAAGTGAAAGCTTCTCATAGTCTTTAAGATAAATACATAAAGCTGCTAATGGTCCAATCCCTGTCTTGAATATTGATACTGGCACAGTTTGTTTTGATAGAAGGAACTTGAGTTCTTCCAAGCTTAGATTGTGTTTGTCTAATATGGAACGAATTGTATCTATCTCTGCAGTGCTTAATGTGAAACTCATCAAATCCCTCTTTTCTTATTTTATAAGTTAATTTTCTTAGTTTTTTTGAATTTTCTTTTTATACTTAAAACTTATTTTATATTTAAATTTTCTTATTTTATAAGTTATTAATATATTTTTATAAGAATTATTTCTTATTTTGTTTTATACATTTTTATAAGAAATAATTCTTAATATTTAAGAAGTAATGTTTGTTGTCTTATTATGTTTCAGGCACTCTAATGCAAAAACATTTATTGTTAGATTATCAGCATATAAGGGCACTGCATTACAAGTCATGGCTTGTTTTATCACCTGTCTCACTGCAAATTGGAAGCCATCTTGCAAGCCGCGCTGATATATTGCTTGTTGCGTCATAAGCTTCTTGGTTTGTATATCCCTAATAACATTTAATCCAATATAAATTAGAGAACCAATTAGTAAAATAACAAGAATGAGTATTATCACACCCCTTTTGTCCATATCACAACTACAAATTGTTTTTTATTTAAATGTTTTGTTATTTTATCCAATTTGTATGATAACATTACCTGTTGATGATGTGATTATCAAGTCCGAGGTGCCAGTTGTGTTTATTGTTGGAGTTGTGGCTTCTGGGTCCAAGGTGATACTCTGAGTGCCATTACTAACTTCTAAACGCTTTGAAGGTGAAGCAGTGCCTATGCCGACGTTTCCTTCATTTGGGTTCAATAAAATAGCTCCCTTTGAACCATCCGTCGAATTACCTGCTTGAAGATCAATATTCT
>CAYOTZ010000004.1:0-3915 GCA_964407035.1 uncultured Methanosarcinales archaeon
CTTGACCATCTCGGTGCTGTTCCTTTTTTAGCCGAGAATTTCAAAGCAGACATTATCTGCACACCTTTCACAAAAGAAGTGCTTTGCTCTATTCTACATGACGATGGTTTTTCTATCAACAACAAAATTCGGGTGTTAAACATAAATTCAAAACTAAAGCTAAGCCCCAAGCTTACTTTGGAGTTCATTAACTCAACACACTCCACTCCGCAGACAGTCATGGCTGCTCTGCACACAAGATATGGTGTTGTGCTTTATGCGAACGACTTTAAGTTCGATGAATTCCCCACTTTTGGCTTGAAGACGAACATAGAAGCATTAAGGGATTTCGGCAACAAGCATAATGTCGTGGCACTTATTGTGGACTCTACTTATGCTAATAGTGCAAGAAAAACACCGAGCGAATCAGTTGCCAAGGAGATGCTCCGTGATGTTATGTTAGGTACTAACACAAAGGGCAGTGGTGTTATTGTAACCACTTTCTCTTCTCATATTGCACGACTTAAGTCAATAGTAGAATTCAGCAAGAAAATGAAGAGGCAGCCGGTATTCATGGGCCGCTCATTGTACAGGTATATAACAGCAGCAGAAAGAATAAATCTGATAAATTTCACAAAGGATGTGAAGCTCGTTAAGTACGGTTCAAAGATAAAAAAAGAGCTAAAAAGGATAGAAAAAGAGGGTAAGCAAAAGTTTGTGCTTGTGGTTACAGGGCATCAAGGCGAGCCCGATTCTACACTCTCAAAAATTGCAAGACAGGATTACAAATTCAAGCTGAACAGCAACGACTTTGTTATTTTCTCTTGCAATACAATACCAACGCCAATAAACCAGCACAACAGGTTGATTCTGGAGCAGAAGCTAAAAAGCTTCCATGTGAGGGTTTTCAAGGATATACACGTATCTGGCCACGCGTCAAAAGAGGACCTCAGGGACCTTATAGAGCTTGTCAAGCCAAAGCACCTTATACCTGCACACGGTGATATCAGAATGAGAACAGGTCTTGCTGAGCTTGCTGATGAGATGGGTTACGACACTGAGCGCCATGTGCACTTGCTCGGTAATGGCTCCCAAATCGTTCTGAATAGTGCATGACTAAATGCTCCAACTGCTCTTTCAGTTCTGGTGGTGTATACATCGCTATTCTTGAGCTGCTGAAGTTGTCTGGGATTCCAAAGAATACTTTTAGGTTTGTTTCAACATCAAACTCAGTTGGTTTTTCTTTGAACCCAATTCTTTTTGGCTTTCCATTATAGAGTGCATACAGTTCGTAAACTAACTTGGACTTGTTGAAGAACAGAAAATCCTCAAGCCGCAGTTGTTCTATGCAATGCTCAAGCTCACTGCTGAAATAATCAACAAAACTAGCTGTGTCGCCCAATACCAGTGCCTCCCACATAGCATTAATTATTCGCTTCTCTATGGGTGCACCCCTATACTCTGGCTCATCTATATCTGATGTGAAGCAGTTAAAGCAACCGTAACGCTTGAACACAAGCTTGTTGCTGCTAACAACGAGCAATGGCAATTCATCGTAAATTAAAACAAAATTGCTCTGTGGAGGCTCAGCTAAATAGAGAGTAGCAGATGATTTTGCAACGACATTTGAATTGAGTAGCTGTTCTCCAAGCTCCAAAGCTTTTGAGCGTAGCATTGATATTGCTCGCTCAGGCGTCATACCGAGTTCCTTCCAGATTCTGTAGCTCAGCTTTCGCATTGTCTCTTTAGCTGCCAAATTTCTGGAAGTTTTCATCGCTGCATAAGATGCTATTATAGAGTATGTGTCATAAACAAGCCGGTTGGCGAAATAGGCAAAATGTAGCTTTTGTTCTTCCAATTCCTGCTTTGGTAGGTGACTTATCAGCTCCGGGTATAACTCCAGTATGTGGTTCCTAAAAAGCTGGTACCAGAGTACATATCCCAGCTTGGCATTGGTGTAAACTCCGGGCTTTAGGAATACCTTGTCCTGTAGAGCCAACCTTCCCTTCGTGTTTAACCCCATGCCCTCTGCCAGGTAGCTGTTCAGCATTCTCTTGAGCAGCTTTATGTTGTGATGCTTTTGTTCCATTTCTCTCTTGAAGTTTTGAGAAGCAGCCTTCAGGGTGACATGCTCGCGTCTGAAGAATTTCCTTTCAACAACTCTGTAAGCAGCTGTTGGCAGATAAGTAGCTTCAGAGGTTGTAATATTAAAGGCTGTTGATATTTTAGCTAAGTTATCAAGAAAATCACTTTTTGCTATTATCCCTGCCATCAGCTCAACATCAGCTATGGTGTATTCTGCTGTGCTGAGCAGAGCATCTTGTTTTGTGGATGGTGCAGGTTGATGATACCTTTCTGGCAGCTCAAGACCAAGCAATAATCTCTCGTTGGCTTCAAGCTGTTCGTAGGAAATTTGTTTTATATCGGCGTTCTCTATGAAATGTCTTATCACAGTAGCTAATTTGTGATTGGGCAACCCGCGATGTGGTAGAAAGTAGGTGAGAGTGTCAGCAATGCAAACCCCCTCTAAACCCATTCTCTTTATAAAGCCGAGAGTCGCCTTGATCTTTGGTTTGTGCTTGGTTAAATCAAAACCAGCTTCTCTTGCTGCAATAAGGTCGTAAGCAATATTGTGGGCTACTAAGAATTCAACATCCATCCTGCTGAGATACAAGCCGAGAAGTTCTGCCATCCTGTTGGAAGCAGAACTGTAGCTTAATCCAGGCGAATAGACAGAGAAAACCCTATAGCCATTAAGTTCGGACAAGCTGATATCATGCAAGCTCATCAGCACCCTGTCTATTATTTTTTTGTTTTCCATTACAGCAATAGCCAACCAAGAAACTTTGTTGAATTCTGGTTCCATATAAAGGGGAACCTCTGTATCAAAAAAAGCTATTCTGAGGAGCTCTAACTCCTCGCCTGTTAGCTTCCTCTTTGGCACAACAAAGCGCTCAAGCTCGTCATCAAAAAAGGCGTAGTAGGAAGCTATGCCCTGCCTCTGTTTTCTCATTAAAGAGGCATTGAGAGATGCCAAAGCAGATTTTGATTCTCTGTAAAGCTCAAACAGTTCTAAAGCAGAGCGATGTACAACACTTGGTAGTTTTGCAAGCTTTGGCTCGTTGTCTAGCTTTGAGATAAACTCTTCAGCACTAGGGCTCTCAAAAAGCTTGTCAATCAAGTTTATTATCCTTGTTGTATTGGCTTTTGCATAACTCTGAGTTATTTCCGGTAATGAAAAAGCCAATTCAGCTCTGGCAATGTTAAACTGCTTTACCATAGAAATTGCTTTGATAAAGAACTCGTCACACTCTGCCATACATGGCGCTACTGGATAGCGCAAGCTGAGCATCAAAGGCATGCTACCTGTGTCAAACCCCAGGTTTCTCAATAACTCTCGCTGTGATAGTTTTGCCCTCACTACAACAGGATTGTAGTAGCCCTTGGTGTGCAACAGCTCAACACTTGCAGGTAGTTGAGCTAATAACTTGAGCTGTCTCGCTTTGTTCAACCTTCTCTTTAATGGAAACTCCATAGATGAATTAAAAACAGCAGAACCTGCCCTGCTAATATGAAGCTCGAGCCCTTCTGGCACCACTTCCATTGTTGTGATAATTTTCTCAAGCATATAATGCTATTGCCAAGTGAATATTTTTAAAAGTTTCACAAAAGATTTATATATGAAGCTATAAAAATGTTTATATAGTAACACAGATTATCTCATTGAACAAGGGGGGTAATGAACATGAAACTCACTGTAGCTGAACCGGGATTGTTAAAGGATAGCATATCTATAGTTTCTGAGCTGGTGAATGAGGGGCTGTTCGAGGTAACCAAAGATGGCATTGAACTTATAGCAATGGACCCAGCCAATGTAGCAATGGTTATCTTTAAGTTTCTACCAAGCAGTTTTGTTGAGTACAAGCTTGACTCGCC
>CAYOTZ010000004.1:3925-24477 GCA_964407035.1 uncultured Methanosarcinales archaeon
AAGCTTGCCATTAATCTTAGGAACTTCAAGCAGATACTAAAGAGAGCAAAGCCAACAGACATGGTAACTCTGGAGCTTGAAGACGAGAACATGCTGAATATAACACTAAAGAGCAGCACAACAAGAACCTTTTCACTGCCCATAATAGACATAGAGGAGTCAGAACAAAAGGCACCCAGTTTGAAATTCCCTGTTGCTATAAAGACAGACGCCTCGCGGCTGTCAGAAGCAATTGAGGATGTGGATGTAGTAGCCGATTCTGTGTTGTTTGAGGCAGAGAAAGAGCAGTTTACATTATCTGCCAAGGGCGACTTGAGCAAGGTAAATATAGTAATCAAGCCAGACCAGAATACAGAAATACATCTTGAAGATGATAAGAAGTACAAAGCAAAGTACTCGATAGAATATCTCAAAAAGATGATAGCAGGAGGAAAACTTGCTGAGCAAGTGACATTACAGTTTGATAATGACTATCCACTAAAACTGGAGTATAAGGCAGTTGACAAACTCATACTCTCATTCATACTCGCTCCAAGGATTGAAAACGAGTAATTTATCTACAGCCAAAACTAGCACCTTTGTCTTACTTTGCTAAACATCAGAAAAATTATTAAACAAGAAGTTACATAGCTTATGTAAAATGGCAGAGCAAGAGGTTGGTAAGATAACACACTACTTCACCAAGATAGGCGTTGCTGTGGTCGAGCTCAGCGGCACATTGCGGGTGGGTGACACAATACACATAAAGGGTGCCACAACTAATTTCACCCAGAATGTGGATTCAATGCAAATAGAGCACCAGCCAGTAGAAGAAGCGAAAGCAGGTCAATCAATAGGGTTGAAAGTTGCTGAGCATGTGAGAGAACACGACACTGTGTTCAAGGTAATAGAGTAGTTGGATTTACCTGTAGTAAAGCTTGTGTCTCTCTTTGTACCAGGCAACAAAGCATAGTTCTATAGCCAAGAGCAAAGCGAACTCGCAGAGCACGCTTGGAAACTGAAGCTTAAATCCCGGCAGGAATATCAAGAAAAGATAAGTTGGCACTACAAACATGGCAATACCTAAAATGCCGAGGTAGAACAATCTCTTTTCAACCTCGCTTTTTGCATTGGCAGCTGCGAAATAGAAAAGCACCACAGCTGCAAACAGATAAGTGAGATAGTAAAGACCATAAAACTTGCCGAGCAGCGGGTGCAGGTAATACTGGATAAACACTGATTGGCAAGTTGCAGCGCTCTTGAAGCTCCACGGAAGCGAGAATGCAACGACAAAGAAAACAGCTGGTAAGTATATCATTGCGTGCAGGTGCCATTTAAGCCGCTTTCTCCACATAATTAGTGCATAAGTGATAGCCATTGCAGGTAGCACAGCTGTAACTGCAAAAGCGCTTCTGGTGAACAACCCTGTAGTGGTTGTGCATATAAAGAACTCGTTCAGCTGATAAATGCCGAGTGAAAGTGAAAGCAGAGCAATAAAGCGGTTCAGCTTGTCTTTTGAGTCCAGCAAAAAGAAGTATACTGCAAGAAGTAACTCTACAATGAATGTTGAAACAGAGATATAAGGTGCAAAGCACATAGCTCTTGACGAAGCTACATGCCATATTTAAAGGTTTTTGTATCAAGGGTGCTGTTAACTTATTGTTGGCGTAACATGTGGCAAAAACAAATCTATGAAAATATTAAAATAAGAAGCATTCCTGTAATAAAGCCAGTTAGATAGAATAAATTACCAATTTTCCAATCATTAGCCACTTCCCTAAAAATCTTGTTAAAAAAATATTATCAACAGTTCTTGACGAAGCCAAAACAAAATATGCCAAAGGCAGAAAGCAGAGGTGCCATAATTTCAATTTTTAATGAGGAAGCAATTTCATATAACCACTAACTTCCGAACTTTTTATTCGTATAATTCCCCGAATAATAGTTAAAACGAAATTAAAATTTTTATAAACTTTTTTAAAATTAAAAAGCAAAATACTGTCCGCTTAACCTTTTGTTATTTATTAAGAAAAATTACTCAAGCTTTACTGCATATTTTATCATTACATCACCTAAACCCAACTTACCTGCCCACTCGTTAACAACCTGTTTTAGCTGAGATGTAACAGGTGAAAGGCTAGCTCTCCAAATCCCCAGCTGCTTTACTAAACCCTCAACAAAACCATCATGCTTTGTTCGAATGATTTTAAAACCCACAATTCTAAGCACTTCATCCAGTGTTGCAGAGGAATAATAAAAGTTATGGTCATCTTGGAACAATCTCCAATGCTTACCAAAGATTCTTGCTTGAATTGAGCCTATATCGCCTGTTTCAACAACCAATAAACCACCAGGGACGAGTAGTTCTGCCGCTTTCCTCAAAGCTGCTTTGGGATCATACATATGTTCTAAGGAAGCCCAAAAAGTAACCGCACTAAATCTTTCTGAAATGTCAGTTTCAAGGAAATCGCCTTGGTAAACTTCTAATCCTAAACTTCTCGCATAATCGGCAGCTACAGACGACAACTCCACTCCCACTGTTTGAATTCCTCTATTTTGAGCTTCATAAAGAAAGTAACCCAACCCAGTGCCAACATCCAGAATTCTATCCATAGGCATTATAGAACAAATCACATCAAGCCTTTTAGATGCCTCTAACAACCTGAAACTTCTCCCTTTGGCATATTCCGACTCTGCTACATTGCTGCCCTGCCCTTTGAAAAATTCGTCATAATGCTTTTTTGCTTCTTCCTTGCTCATCGGATTATCCAAATAAACCAGACCGCAGTTTTTGCATTTAACAACTCTGAAATTTCCATTAAGAAAGTAAAGTTCGCTTGAATCACTCTCACAGGTGTTGCATTTCATAATATTTCACTTTTTGACTGTAGTAACAAATCATTTTTAAAAGTTGTGCTAGAAACAAACAATCGCAAACCTTTTAAATACAATATGAATTCTGATTCATATGCCTGAGAACCATTACCATCGCTTCTTCGAGCTATTTGCTACTCCCTTGAGGATTGAGATAATAAAGCAGTTAAAGCTCAAAGGCAGTATGAACGTCACTCAGATATGCCACGCTTTGGGTGAAGAGCAGAGCAAAGTCAGCCATAATCTCAAGCGTCTGCTATTGTGCAATATAGTAAGGGTAAACCAAATGGGTAACTTTAGATACTACGAGTTGAACAAGGACACGATACTACCATTGCTCCAGTTGATTGACAAGCATGTGCAAACATGGTGCAAAGAATGCCAATTAGAAAGGAGAAAAAAAGGCTATGGCTGAGCAAATCGAAACCAAGGTTAAGCAGACGATACAAGAATACAAGCTATTCACCAAACAAGATAGAGTGGCAGTTGCTGCGTCTGGCGGCAAGGACAGCTCAAGCTTGTTATATATACTGAAGCATCTCGGTTACAACATAACAGCCGTAACAGTAGATGCGCACATAGGCAATTACACAGCAGAGAACCTTGCCAATCTTAGAGCTTTTTGCAAGGAGCATGGCATTAAGCTGGTAGAGCTTTCTTTCAGAGAGGAATTTGGTGGCTCACTAGGCCATATACTGTCGCATCTACACTCAAATGGTGTAAAGCTAAACAGTTGCTCTGTATGTGGTGTGTTGAGACGCTATATAATCAACAAGTTCGCCAGATGCAATAGCTTTAGCATAGTAGCCACAGGCCACAACATGGATGACGAAGCAGAAGCAACACTGATGAATATATTCAGGAACGACATAGCGAGGTTTGCACGCCAGGGCGTAATCCCGGGCATAACCTGGCACGAGGGTTTTGTCCAAAGAGTAAAGCCCCTGTATTTCTGCTCAGAATTAGAGATAACTGCTTTCTCCAAGAAGCACAAGCTGCCTGTAAAATATGGCAGATGCCCATACGCATCTAACGCGTACAGGTTCCATGTCCGCAAATTCATTAATGCTATGGAAAAGCTCAATAAAAATGTTAAGCACAATACAATAGGTTTTGTAACAGAAAAGGCAGAGAGGTTGCACAATAAGTTCAGCTTTGAAATCAAACATTGCAAGTTCTGTGGCGAGCCGACGAGCACAGAGATATGCAAAACATGCCAGTTAATAAGCATGATAAATGGTGATGAAAATGCGCGTGTATCTGGATAATGGTGCCACAACCAGAACAGCACCAGAGGTTGTAAAGGCAATGGAACCCTATTTCACAGAGATGTATGGTAATGCAAACTCTCTGCACAGCTTCGGCGAGGAAGCGAGAAGTGCTGTAGATAAAAGTCGCAGCTGTATAGCAGAATTCATAAAGGCTGCAGCTGATGATATTATTTTCACATCTGGCGGTACAGAATCAGACAACATAGCAATACAGGGAGTAGCAACTGCCCTGCGTGATAGGGGCAATCACATCATAACCTCAAAGATAGAGCATCCTGCTGTCCTAGAAACCTGCAGAGCACTCGAAAAGCAGGGCTACAAAGTTACTTATCTTGATGTAGACAGATACGGTTTTGTGGACCTACAACAGTTAGAAGAGAGCATTACCAAGCAGACAATACTGGTAACAATAATGTTTGCAAACAATGAGATAGGCACTATACAACCAGTAGCCAGGATAGGCGAAATATGCCACAAGCACAATGTTTATTTCCACACAGATGCTGTCCAAGCACTGGGCAAACTGCCAATAGATGTGAAAAAGTTGAAAATAGATATGCTCTCTGCATCTGCACACAAACTTCACGGCCCAAAAGGCATTGGTTTCCTATACAAGAGGAAGGGGGTAAAGCTAAAACCAATAATTTATGGAGGGGGCCATGAATTCGGGTTGCGTTCAGGAACAACCAACACAACAGGCATTGTAGGGTTCGCTAAGGCATTACAACTCTGCGAACAGCCCAGCAGGATGACAGAGCTGCGCGACAAGCTGATAAAAGAGCTTCTCAAAATACCAGACACAATTCTCAACGGCCACCCAACAGAGCGGCTGCCTAACAATGTTAATGTGACTTTTAAGTTCATAGAAGGTGAGTCATTACTGCTCATGCTAGACCGCTACGGGATCGCTGTTTCGACAGGCTCTGCATGCTCCTCACACAAACTCGAGCCCTCGCATGTGCTGTTAGCCATAGGTCTAAAGCCAGAGGAAGCTCACGGCTCTTTGAGAATCACCTTAAGCAGATACACCACAGAGGAAGAGATTGACTATTTCATAGACAAAGTAAAAAAGGTTGTAAATGAATTGAGAGAGCTAAGTCCCTTCAAATCCAAATGAGGTTTTGAAAATGTACTCGGAAAAGGTCATGGAGCATTTCACTAACCCAAGAAACAAGGGCAAACCAAAGAGCTACGACGCTGTCGGTAAGGTAGGCAACCCGGTCTGTGGTGATGTCATGTTCATTTACATAAAAGTAAAAGACAACATGATAGCAGACATAGGATTTGAAACAATGGGCTGCGCAGCTGCAATAGCGACAAGCTCGATGGTAACAGAGCTGGCAAAGGGCAAAACACTGGAGGAAGCTATGAAAATCACAAGGGAAGACATTGCAGAGGCGTTGGAAGGGCTACCGCCAATAAAGATGCACTGTTCAAACCTTGCAGCAGATGGCTTGAGAAAAGCGATAGAGAACTACAGAAAGAAACAGGGTAACAAGTAAAGAATTATTTAGAGTTTTTCTTGGATTTGGGCTTGGCTGACTGCTTCTTTCTCGTGGCAGCTGGCTTTTGCTCCTCTTTCGGCTTTTTTGCAGCTGGTTTTGTTGTTTTTTTCTGTTCTGGTTTCTTTTCCTTTGCTTCTTCTTTCTTCCCAGCTCTCGCTTTGAAACCCCTCTTTTCTTTCACAGGCAAACCCGCCTTCTTGAATGCAGCTGTCACATCATTGTAGCTTGCATCCTCTTTAATATCTAATTTCTGCTTTTGGGGATGTAAATGCTTAACATTACACTTGCGCCTCCTCACATTGCCTTCAATTACGACAAAACTCTCATCAAGCATCTTGACAATAACGCAATAATTGCCAGCATCTCTTCCTGCTATCTTGACACACACTCTTCCAATGTCAAACATTTTCAACACCTTTGCTTGTTATTATCTCTTCTCTCGCACATTTGCTACACAGCACGCCACCGTAAGGTCTCCTGGGTGCGCGCTCTGATTTGCCTATCTTTGTCTTTAGTGTGGATTTTCTCGGTACACCAAGTAATGGCCTACCGCATTTAGCACATTTCGCTGCCTTGTGATTGCGCTTGACAAAGTGAGTCACTAAGCGTCCGCCTGGAGTTCTAATAACCTTTCTTCTGAGGCTTCTTGATTTCTGAAATCCGCGTGGCATTTTGTTTAGAGATGGGGGCTTATTTAAAAAGCTTACTCAATATACTTTGAGAAGCTTTCTTATAATCATGCTCAGGATTAAGGAGAGTATAATATAGGTGCCAAACCAGCCAGGGTGCCATCCGAATATGCTGAGGTTGCCCAACGGCCTCAATGGCTTTAAATATACCTCTGCCTTCTTTATGTGCTCTGTATTGCAATTAACAACACGCGGGTAATATTCGTGTTCTGACCCAGAGCTGGCAACATACACAGGTATCTCGCAGCTCTCGTTTTTGTATTCAATAACTATAGCAGGTGCTTGATAGTTGCCAGGAGAGGCATTAAGCGAGTAAAGAACAGTGCTTTCTGATTTTTTTGGATATCCCTCTAACAATGTTATCCCCTCTGGCAGTTTAATTTCAGGTTGTGTGCTTGGCACTTCTGAGAAGTCTACAGTGAGGTTAAAGGGCTCATTAGCCACTAGGGGCTGGTAAGCGAGATGCGCATTGAGCCAACCGAAAACCACAATCACAGGTATAATTGTAACGAGTGTGGAGCGCATCGAGTGTTTCATGTATTCCATGTTTTTTGACATCATCTCTTTTTGCTTCTTCATCATCTTCTTCGGGTTGTCTTTCAGCTTCTTTAGCTCTTTCTGCATCTCTTTCAGCTCTTCTTTCAAGCTCTTCAGCAGCTTTTGGTTGGTAACAAGCTTGTAAATCAGCGTAATTATAAGAGTAAGAATCAAGCTTATTATGAATATCGCCCAAAATGCCCCCAAGTTCAGCAAGGGTGAAAATATAGGGTCTAATAACTTTTCCAGAAATGTCGCTCTTATCATCATCCCCTGATAAACCTCCTAAGCATTGGATTCATATCCATAAGGTGTTGTTTTGAAATCTCCTCATACAGCCTGTAAATTATCATTACAGTAAGCAGTATACCTGTGCCTCGACTCAAAGCCCCTGTTAAATCTGCTGTGGCTGCCAAAAACCCGACTGCAAGAGCTCCCATCACTGTTAGTGGTGTTATATACCTTGCCAGTAATCTTTCCAACACGCGCCTGTCCTTTCTAAAGCCAGGCACTTGCAGCCCAGAAGCCATAATCCGTTCTGCCTGCGACTTCGGGTCCAGACCAGAGGTCCTCATCCAAAAGACAGAGAACATAACAGCCCCAGCCATCATAAAAGCCATATACGAAATCGCCCGGCCGAAATCTCCTGCTGTCAGAGTGCCCTCAATCAGCTTGCCTACTATATTTGGAGCTGAAAGATATAAAACGAAACCACTAATCGGCATACCTGAGGCAGGGTCAAATGTTCCAAGGAACGGATGGCCAGCATTCTCCATTAATCTCGCCCAGAGCTGCATATTGGCAAGCAGGGCGGCTACAAGTATGACAGGGATATTACTCGTATACAAAAAGGATAAGGGCCAGCGAACTCCGTGCCCCCTGAGCTGTCCATACGACAGGGGTATTTCTACCTTCATCGCCTGTGCATAAACAGCAATCATAAACACAAATATTGTAGTAATAAGCTCGGCTGCTCGTCTTGCCGCCTCCACAGGGTCAGAGTTCCTCAATGCCTGTAGCAAAGCAGGCACAGCGCCTGGTGCGTATTCAGAGCCAGCAAGAGCAGAACCACCAAGAGTTGTTGACCAAGAGAAAGCCCTTATTGCTATTGTCTTTGAAACTCCAGCTGCGATGAACAAACTAACACCAGAGCCGAAACCCCACTTGCTCACTACCTCGTCCATCAGCATTATAAAGAAACCACCGAGACAGAGCTGCAGTATCAGTATCCATGGGTTAATGCCGGGGGCTGCTCTAACCCCACCCATAGACACATAAACAAAAGACTCGAAGAGTATGAACGCTATGGTTAGCAGCTTTTGTAATGCCTGAAAGTAGCGCTTGCCTTCTGATGTATTCAGGTCCAGCTTCAGTATACCAGAACCCTGCAGGAGCTGCAAAACTATTGAAGCGGTCACTATTGGGCCTATACCGAGGCTTATCAACGAGCCGAACTTGGCGCCGAGGATTATGGAAAGATATTCAAAATGCTGAAGCGCAGTACTCTCAAGCCCGTAAAGCGGAATCATACCGAGAACATAGAAAAGCCCCAGCACGATCAGAGTCCATTTGAGCTTCTCCTTAAAACTGAGATGCTTTTGCTTCGGAGGTTCTATCTCTGGCAGATAAGATGCCAGGTTTTCTATGAACTTTTGCATTTTTAATCCTGAATTGAGTATGCCTGCCCTGCCTCAACTGATAATTTGAGCTTGCCGCCTGCTTGTTCTATCTTCTGTATTGCAGTACGGCTTGCATAGTTAACTATTACATTGTAAGCTGTGCTGGGTTTGCCCTTGCCGAGCAGCTTGTCATAGCCCATCGCCTTTAAATCAACCTCTGGTAGCCCTTTTGTCTTGTTTTTTTTCAATATCTCTGGCAATCGCTGCTCTATCCATTCTATATTAACGACCCTAAGCTGAACACTGTTCTTGCGTTTAAAACCGCGTTTGCCAAAGTACTGCGAGTTCTTCCATATAGAGGGTTTCTTGGAATCAGCTCTTTTGCCGGTGCCTGCCATTCCGTAACCGCCCCTATGACCAGAGCCACGGTGTTTCTTTTTTGCACCGTAGCCGTGTGTCTTACTTCCTCGCATTCTCTTTGCCTTTTTACTTTTGTGCAATCTCATTTTAAAGCATCTTTGTGATAAGCTCTTTAATCCTGTCTTTTCTGTCGCCAAGAGCGCCGCCTGTAGCGTACGGTTTCTTTATGCCCTTGCGTTCAAAACCGCCTATCGGAGGGTGCAACCTTATGTAGGGCTTGTACTTTTTTCCGCCTACGTTAATCACACGCCTAAACTGGTAGTTGCTCTTGGAGTCAGTTAACCTACCCTTGTAAAGCTCGCCCCTCTTATCTAATACTTCTTTTAAAAAATCCTCTGTTATTATACCGTAAGTCACATAATCCTTTACCTCTTTCAGCTGCCCTTCCATGTCCGCTTTGTTATCAAACACCGCCATGCAGAGCTTCTTTCTCAACCCTAATCTATCCAGTATTTGCTTCACCTTGCTACTCGCGTTTATTGCACTTCTTATCCTAATTGCTACAAGGTAGTCCTTAGCTTTTTTTTCTGTTGCAATTTTCTTCATTTTGATTTATTTGGCTAACTCGCCTTCAACAATACTAAGCTGTTGTTTCACATGAGCAGGCACTCTCTGCCTAACAAGTTTTGAAAGTGCATCAAAGCATGCTTTTATCAGATTAGATTTTGTCTTGGTAGAGCCAAAGCTATTTGACCATATATCTCTTATACCTGCAAGCGCCAGAAGTTTTTGGCATTCCTTCTCTATAACCAAGCCAGTCCCCTTAGGTGCTGGTATGAGCTCAACAACAACAGAGCCACATTTGCCCACAACCTTGAACGGAATAGAGTGGGGCGTGCCGCAGCCACACTCCCACGAGCCGCAGCCGCGCAGGACCTTTATTATATTGAGTTTAGCGTTTCTTATTGCCTTGTTCCTGCTCGGGACCGTCTCCTTGCTGCTTGCCCAGCCAAGACCAACATAACCGTTTCTGTTACCAACAGCAGCCATAGTTGAGAATCTGGGCACATTGCCCTCTGCCGTCTTCTTCTGTGTCTGTTTGAAAATCCTGCGCTGGCCACCACCAAACTTTCCTTTTGCTTGTCCAATAAGCATAAGTGCAACTTCAAGATTAGGCAACAGCATATCAACAATCTCAGGCTCAAGAATCTTCTTGCCACTGTTTATTACTTCACTAATGCTGGTAATCTCCCTGTTCTTCACTGCACTACCAAGTGCCGTCTTCGGCTGCCAATTGCTTAGTTCTTCGCTCAACTCAAGCTTCTCTACCACCTCTTCTGTCTTTTCTTCTGGCAATTCGACCAGTGTTTCTTCCTCGCTTGTTTCCTTTGTCTCTTCCTTATTTTCCTTTTTCATTTTTCATAATTCTTTGCTTTATTTTTTCAAAATCAGCCAAAAGCGAGCTAGCTTTTTTGAACCTACTGAACTGGTATTTGCTGGCAAAGTTGCCCTGCTTCAAATAGCTCTCTATGTGTTGGCCCTTCAATCGCTCTTCGTTAGGGAACATTGATTCGCCTACAGCTATGTTCAAACCTGCATCAAACGCGCCTTTGACAACAGCAAACAAGCGTGAGCCCTTGACCGCAGGGTGAAACCCGAAATCAGCAATCACTTGCTTAACCCTGTGCTTTAAAGCGAGTTTTGCTATCACAACGCCAGTGAGATAAGCTGCAGGTATGTTTTTACAAGAGTATTTCCAGCCGAACTCTCTTAGCTTTACTGAGTTAAAGTCAACTATCACCCTGTCCCCTGTTGGTTGATACTCAACCACCTGCGTTATGATGTGCCTTGAGAATATTCGCACAACCAACCTTGGCTTTCTGCTTTTGAGCAGCTTTAACCTCTTGTAGTAGTTTGTCTTGTGTTCACGCTTCCTTCTGTATTCAACCTTAAGTGTTTTTCCTAGCATTTTCTATGTTGTGCTTCTCTTTGAGATAGTATTTCAAATGATTCACGCTTCTGAAAAAACCGCCCTTTGCCTTCCTGTAAAGCTCTCTGTATAGCTTTGTTTCCAAAACACCCTTGGACTTCAATAGAGATAACAGGCTTCTCTGCGCTCTAATCCTCCTCATCCAAGATTCCTTTCTGGGCAACCTGGCTGTTTTCTTGCCCTTTCTCGAGCCGTGACCACGCCTCCTGCCCTTGCGCTTCTGTTCCTGTAGCTTTCTTGCCCTCGCCCTTGAGGTGCCTCTCTTTGGCAGCACCTGGATCACATTGGCATTCACAAGTTCCCTAATGTCTTGTTTGGTTATCGCTTCCTTTATGTCCTCAAGATGCTCAGGACTGAAGTAAACTCGCTTAGCCGAACATTTCAACAAGCTTGCTGCAATCCTTTTCTGAGTTTTCAGGTTCATTTTACTTCGGTTTTGTCAGCACCTTATCCTTTTCAAGCTTCTCCTGCTTCTTCTTGTCTTCCTCGCTCATCTCCTCTTTTTCAAGCTTTCCTTCTATGCTTTCCTTCTTCTTTGGCTTTTCTTTTGGCTTTTCCTTGGCTTTTTGTTTCTTTTCCTGCCGCTTCTTCTTCAAACTCTCTCTCTGCTGTTTTAAATACTCTTGCGGGTTTTTTATATTAACTATTTTCACACCGAGTTTCAATGCCTCCTCAATAATAGCCAGTCGCTTTTTCAAACCAAGCCCTGAGTGAAGCACTGCTGCTTGACTTTTTGGATGTAATGCGCACAATTCTGCTGTGTTATGAACTATTACCTGTTCAAATCCGTCTTTTGTCAAGCACCTGACAGCTCTGGGTCCGCGATAGCCGACACTCGGGTAGTTACCATGCCCTTTTTTCTTGCGTCTGAGTTTCGATTGCGAGCCCTTTGGAGCACGCCATTTCAGCTCTAGCCGCTTTTTCAAACCGTAATTCTGCCTCTTAAACAAGGGTCTCTTTCTGTTCAAAAAATCCTTTATCTTCAGCAGTGTTTCTTTGTTCATTTTACTGGCTTGCCATCCTTTTCAATTATATAAATTCCGTCTTGGAATATCCTCTTATCATAATCTGTCCTGCGCAGCAACAACTCTATGTCTGCTGCTGTTTGTCCAACCTTTTCTTTATCAACACCGCTCACAGTGATAATATCGCCCGCAATTTCAATCTTTACTTCAGGATGCTTCAGTTTGAGTATTCTTGGAAATTTCTCACCGAGGTAATTGTTGACAACGAACTCGTTGCCCTTGAGCTGCACATTCATTGGGAAGTGAGTTGAGCAAATCTTGAGCTTGTATGTTATGCCCTGGGTTACGCCTTTTATCATGTTCTTTAAATGTGCAACCAGAGTGCCCACAAGTTTCTTCTCGCGCTGGGTGACTTTTTTTACCCTGAACCTAACACCTACTGGTTCCTTGCTTATTTCAACTAGTGGAGCTTTGAAAACCCTGCTAAGCTCTCCCTTTTCGCCCTTTACTTTTATAACATCAGCTCGTGCCTCTATTTCAACTCCCTCTGGAAGGGTTACAAGCACTGAATTGTTCTCATCGAATCTCATCTTAGCTCAGTAGCAATATGCTATCAACCTGCCGCCCAAGCCCTTCTCCTTTGCCTCGTCATGAGTCATAATACCCTTTGTTGTCGTGACAATAAGTAAGCCAAAGCCCTTTGCAGGTAGGTATTGCTTCTCAAACCTTTCAAACCCATCTTTTTTAACATTGAAATTCGGTGAAATCGCACCGCATTTGTTTATCTTTCCGTTTAGCATTATGCAAAATCCGACTGCAGCTGTGTCATGCTTGACTTTAAAGTCAGCTATATAGCCATTCGCTTTCAGTATAACCAATAACCTTTCCATCTTCTTGGAGTAGGGACTAACAGAGCATTCTGTCTTTCTAGCCTTTTCTGCATTGTATATTATACTCATCATATTGGCAAGTGTGTTGTTCAATGTCATTTTGCTCTCACTCAACTGAATTTCTTAAACCCAAGCTTCGGTGCAATCTCTCTAAAGCACTTCCTGCACAGGTCTATACCGTACTTTCTTATATGCCCTTTGTTGCTACCACATCTTTTGCATTTCTTGACAGATGCGCCGAAGTTCCTTTCCTTTGGTTTGTTGTGTTTCAAATACTTCTGTAGCTTTGATGGTTTGAACTGAAGCTGCTTAAACGCCTTTTTGTAATCGCTAACAGTCATTCTTCACCACCAACCTTTATGCCGAATTTTGTCTTCATAAACGCGATTGCCTCTTCTTTTTTAATGTTGTGCCTCTCAGGCACCTTCCTCGGTCTAATTCTTCTCTTCTTTATCCTGAATCCTGGTCTTTCAAGAGTTATACAAACCTCCAAACCCAACATACCTATCTCTGGGGCGTACCTCATTCCAGGAATGTTTATATACTCATCTATACCAAAAGCCACATTTCCGTGAGAATCAAAACAACTCTCGGGCAGCTCGTTGTTTCTCGCCTCGAGTAATCTCTTCACCAATTCGTCCACATTCTTCCTGAGAGTAATCTTACACCCGAGAGGAAGCCCGGGCCTCACACCCCAATTGGGAATCCTCTTCTTTGTGATTGTTTTAACAACCTTACCATCAGTCAGCTTCTCCAAAAGCTTTATTGCCTTTTTGAGCTTATCCTCGTCCTTACCAGTACCTATGTTCAATACAAGCTTCTCTATCCTTATATCCTTCATCGGATTGCTCATCTTACCTTTATCTCCGGTTTGTTCTCGCCTATTACCATTACATATTTCAAAGAGGTAGCGTGTGTCACACCATCAAGTTCAAACATTGCAAGCTGTTTTTCCTTGATTACGAACTTACCGAGATTGCCTGCAAACCTGCCACCAATAAGGAACACAGTAGCACCCTTTTTCAAGCTCAATATCCTAAGGACCCTGTTTTCATTTAAATTCCAAAGTATAGTATCGCCTGTTTTGCATAGCTTTTTCTCAGCACGAATATTGTAACCATTTTTTGCGTTATGCTGGAACAAGCCGCCCTTTATTTTCGTGATGTTCTTAATCTTACAAGGTAGCAGATTAGCTTCTTTCTCGTTTATCTCAATTACATTGAGTTTGCCTTGCTCATTAAGAGTTACCCTGAAAAAAAGCTTTTTGCTCGGCACAGAGATTACATCCATAAACCCAACCATTTTCTTAAAATCCTTCACGAGTTTATTGTTAACGAACACCTCGTTACTGTTCAGGATTTGCTTGGCTTCTTTGTTTGTATCGCAGTAACCAAGCAGTTTGAACACTGTAGCTATGGCTAAGCCGTAGTCCAAGCTGTGTGCACCAGACCTCGGCCTTGTAATAAACTTGGTTAACTTCCTGGGCACAGGCCAGGTTTTGGGTGCATTATGCCTCTTTAAGTGTCTTTTTACCATTTTTTTTCTTACTCCTCTCAAGTGCTTGTTTTCGCATCTTGTCTTCAACTTTGAACTCTAATATCTCAACATTTGAGGGGTCAATGAGTGGGTGTACCTTGGAGCCGTCGTTTTTTGTAATCTCCACTCCGCTGACAGTTATCTTCAATCTCTTAAGGTCAACCGATTCAACACTACCCTGCTTACCCTTGTATTTGCCTCTTGTAATCCTTACTTTATCACCTGTCCTCACTGAAAATGAACGCCTATTGTACTTCTTCCTGAGCTGTTTGGAAAGGTGAGCTTTCAACATTCTCTTTCTAATATGTAATGGGGCGTTTAGGCGATACTTTCTCTGTTTCCTTGGTTTTTTGCTACTCTTCCAAAATCTGCTGAATAGTTTCATTTTTTTACACAATTATCTTTGCAAGCTTAGCGACCCCTGGCCATCTCTCACACGCTTCTTTAGCCACAGCACCCTTTATCATAGTGCCTTTGGGATTGCCTTTCTCATCTTTGCATACCACTATTGCATTGTCCTCGAACTTTATCCTTATTCCGTCTGGTCTTCTATAAGCCCTGCGTTGTCTCACAATAACAGCAGGGAACATCTGCTTTTTCAAACCAGGCTCGCCCTTAACTACAGAAACAATCACCATATCGCCAACACCTGCCGCCTGTAATCTGCCTTTGCGTGTCCTGTGCCTCTTTACAGATATTATTTTAACTATCTTGGCACCTGAATTGTCACATGTAGCTACTTTAGAGCCAACATTCAATGCCCTTGTCACTTTTGCCTTAAGCGCTTTCATTTTTGGAAATAATCTTAGTTACGACGAAACTCTTTGTTTTGCTCAGTGGCCTGCATTCCCTTACTTCCACCACATCGCCTTCTTTGGCTGATATACACTCTGGATTGTGTGCTTTCAGCACAGTGTAACGCTTTTCGTACCTTTGGTACTTTCTAATCAGGTAAGGCCTCTCTATTTCAACTTTAACTGTCTTCTGCATCTTGGCTGATTTCACCACACCAACGAATGTGCGTCCGCGGGTCTTCAAACTACCGTGGATCGCACATCTTGGATCATTACATTCTTGTTCTACTGCCATTTTCAAACCTCAAAACCTCTCATGCGGGAGCCCGATGAGTTCTCTACCAGACACAATCTTACCTCCCAAATCAAGCACAACCTGGTTCTTCAACAGTATCTTTCTACCCTTTTTGGTTTCTAAAATAATCGTGTTCTTGGTTTCGTTAACTACCAAACCCTCTATTCCGACAGTGCACTTGTTTTGTGATGATATCACTTTCACTCTCCTACCTATTAGCATTTCTGCTATAGGTATCTGCTTTTTGGTTGGCATGACCTTTGCTAGCTCCCTAATGTTTGAGCTGTATCGTTCCAGGACTGAAGCCTATCTTGACAAGCACATCCTTAACCGCGTGTAGGTGATTACCCTGTAGTTCTATCTTGCCGTCTTTGGATGTGCCGCCGCACGCCAGCTTGCTCTTCAGCTCCTTTGTTAGGTCTTGAAGGTCTATGTTCTTGTCTTTTATACCGTCAATTATTGTATACACCTTACCGAACTTTCGCTTTTCTGTGTACACTGTAATCAACTGACTTTCACGTGCGATTGCCTCGCAAACGCACAGCTCTTTCGGGAGCCCACACTTCGGGCAAATCTCACTCATCCTTTTGGCTTAACCTCCTTGGATTTTTTTAAGGTGAGTATCATAGCAATAGTTCTTTTAATCTGCCGTATCCTGCCTGGTTTTTCTGGTAGCGTTCTCGTGGCTACTTGTGCCTGAAGTTTCATCAATTCCTTTTTCAAATCACTTAACCTTTTGTCAAGCTCGCTGACAGTTAGGTTCTTAAGTTGATTGTACAGTTTACTCATTTTTCTCCTGTTCTTCTTTTTCTTGTTTTTCTTCTTGTTTTTCCTGTTCTTTTTTTGGCTCATCTTTGGATTGAGTTTCTTTTGTCGACTCTGGTTCCTTCTCGCTTTTTTCTTCCTTATTTTCTTCTTTTATTTTGATTGTATCTGGCAGCTCCACATCCGGCGGCATTATCTTAACAATAACTCCAACAACGCCTGACTTGAGCTTGGCAATCCTGTAAGCAACATCAACATGAGCAATTGCTGGCTCACCACACTTCTTGAGATAACCAGAGGACACTCTCCATGTTCTCGCTCTCTGGCTCGGTACCTTTCCTGAAAGCAGGATCTCAATACCTTTTGCCCCTGCAACCATAGTGTTCTCAACAGCCCTGTGAATTATTGATTTAAATCTCGCCGCCCCGTAACGCTCCAAAGCTGAAATTATTGATTCAGCAACTATGTTAGCATCGAGGTATGGGTCTGGCACCTCTGCAATCTCAACTTGGGGATTGTCCAAATCGAACTTCACACTGAGTTGCTCTGTAAGCTCCTTTATGTTCTTCCCGGACCTGCCCACTACTATACCAGGCCTTGAAGTATAGATAATAATCTTCTCACCGAGGGGTGTTCTCTTTACATCTATCTTGCTAACACCGCCATTACTCAAGAAGTCCATAATGAACTCCTTAACCTGGTGTTCAAGTATCTGCCTTGAAACTATTTCGCGTTCTATCATTTTTTCTCCTTAGTTGCTTGCTTGGCAGCTGAATTGCTTTTAACTTTTTCGCCCTTTTTTTCTGGCTTTTTTGGCTGTTTATCTTCTTTCTTTTCATCTGTATCTTTGGGTTTCCTCTTTGTTTTTTCTTCAGAAACCTCTGTAACAACAATCTCAATGTGGGTCCGCTTGGCTCTCCTGCTTCGTTTCCTACCGTATTTCAAACTCGTTGTTCCTTTATTGGCAATTATGGAGCTAATCACCAAGCTCTCTGCACTTAAGCCCTTGTCAATAGCGTTTGAAACCGCTGATTTTAGTATTTTGAGTATCTCTTTGCACGCTTTCACAGGATACCTGCCCGCTGCCATGCCGGGCTTATGTCCAACATCACGATTATATCGCTTAAATGGCACTGCACACTTTTTCGCAATAACCTCGTTCAACACCAATTTTGCTTTTTCTATCTTCATCCTGCGCAGTATGTTGCTAACTTCAACCGCATGCTTTAGCGAAATATCCAGGTTCAAGCCCCTTGCAACTGCTGAAAGCTCCTTTTTTGCTGTCTTGCTGAGTGCTTTTGTTGCCATTTTATCTCACTGAAAGTGCTGCACTGCTCCTCGTTGCACCTATGCCAGGTGCGTGATGCTCTACTGGTTTTCTCGTTAATGCAAACTCGCCGAGATAATGCCCTATCATCTCGGGCTGTATTGTAACGCTGACAAAATCCTTGCCATTATGTACCATAATCCTCCTGCCAACCATCTGTGGTAGAACTATTATATCTCTACAGTGAGTTTTGGGCGCCTCTTTCTTCTCCAATGCCTTTAAAAGTTTCTTCTGCTCTTCTGTCAAGCCGCGTATCAAACTGCGCCTCTGTCTTGCAGGCAACAGCTTTGCAAACTCCTGCAAACTAAGCTTTTTGAGTTCTTCCAGGGTTTTACCTCGGTATTTGAATTCTTTTAGGGCCATTTTTACTTCCTCTTACCTGTCCTCCTAGGCCTTAGTTTGCCTACCTTTCTACCTGGTGGGGCATTCCTTGGCGCTATTGTTGCTCTGCCTTTGGTTGAGCTTGAAGAGCCACCGAACGGGTGGTCCACAGCGTTCATTGAAACTCCTGAAACTCTCGGGTAGAGACCGCCAGTAGCTTTAATTTTGTGATACTTCCTGCCTGCCTTGTAAAAGGGTTTCTCTGTTCTGCCAGAGCCGGCTGCTCTGCCTATGGTTGCCCTGCATTTTGGGTGGAACTTCCTCACTGTCTTAGAAGGCAATCTAACCATTACCCATTCATTGCTCTTTGAAATTATCCTGGCGAAACCGCCACTTGCCCTTACGAACTTGCCACCATCACCAGGTTTTGATTCAAGATTGTAAACCATCATACCAACAGGTATATCTACCAATGCTGCTATATCGCCCGGGTTGAAGTCGCTCTTTGCACCGAGTTTAACCTGCTGACCAACGAACATGCCTTCTGCCCCTATAACCAATACATCCTGCTTGTTCTGTAGTTTTAGCTTTACAAGCGGGGCTGTATGTCCTGGACAATCGATTATATCCTTAACAACCGCAACTGTCTCCTCTTCAAACAGAGGGTATTTGGCTTTGCCTTCAAACCTGAAGCTATGTGAGGCATATGTCTTTGTGCCTTTCCCTCTCCTCTGCTGTATGAGATTCTTACCCATCTTACATCATGCCAAGCTGAGTAGCTATATCAAGAGCAGGGCTTTCTGGGCTTAGTTTTATGTAAGCCTTCTTCAGCCCCTTTGGTGTTATTACAAGATTTACTTGTTGCACTTTCACATTGAACGCTTTCTCAAACGCCTCTCTGACCTGCTTTTTGGTTGCTTTTAGGTCCACTATGAAAACAAGCTTGTTCTCTGACTCCAGCAATCTCAAGCTCTTTTCTGTGCTCAACGGATACTTGAGTATGTGAGTATCTATCATTTTAAGCGAACAATCCTTCCTTTGCCATAATCTTTACAGCACCTTCTGTCCACAGGGTTAACCTGCCGGGCACACCCCCTGGCGCGAGTAGCTCTGCATTCAACGAACGGACTAGGCTCACCTCAACTCCCGGTATGTTCTTCGCAGCTTCCATAAGAGGACAATTTTCACTAACAACTATGAGCAAACCGCGCTTTGTCTTGTAGCGTCTGCCTCTCATCTTGCCCTTGCCTGCCCTAATCTTCTTCTCTTTCGTCCTATCTAGCTCTTCTTTGAAATCGAGCCTCTCAAGCGTTTCTACAACCTGCTTTGTCTTTGAGAGCTTGCAGAACTTGTCGTGAACAGCAAACGGATAATTGCCAGGCAATTTATGACCCCTTGATTCAACCAGTTCCTTTTTCAGTGTAGCTGCGATTGCTGAGCGTAATGCTTTGCGTTTTTCTTTAATAGGTATTGATTTATCATAGTTCTTCTCTGATTTTGGTGGATGGGCTCTCCTGCCGCCCACAGTATTGGGTGCCATAGCCCCTACCCAGTACAACCGTCTACCACGCCTGCTCAGTATCTTTCGTGGGGTTCTTGATATGCCGTAGCCATACACACTACGATAAGCCCGTCTTCTCTTTGAAAGGTAAACAGAGTGTTTGTTACCAGCCATAGGCGAAGTTCCATACGGCTGTCTGTTATTGTCCTGGTAAACAAAAAATACCTTCTTTATAATGTCAATTCTAACAGGTTCTTCAAACTGGTAAGGCACCTCAAGCTCTTTCAGTTTCTTACCGCTGCTGTCCAAAAGAGGTATCTTCATTTCTCAGTCACCAGTGATATACTCTCAATCTGTGGCGGCTCTGTAGGGTATCTCTTTGAGGGCCTCTTTGCCTTGTATAGCCTTATCAACCGCTTTGGAGGGCCAGGGACAGAGCCCTTAAGCAGTATATACTCGTTCTTTACAGGCCCGTAATGGTTAAAACCGCCAACAGGATTTATCGGCTCGTTTGATATCTTTACAAGCCACTTGTTCTTTTCTGTCCTTGTGTGGAAGCCCATCTTACCGGGCTGTGGAACAGTAGGCAGAACATGGCTGGGTGTCCACGCACCAAGGTTGCCGGCGCCCCGTTTTGTCTTTTCTGACTTGTGTTGCTTTATACCAACGCCGAAGCGCTTGACAGTGCCTTGAAAGCCCTTTCCTTTTGTAACTCCAGCCACATCCACCTGTTCGCCTTCTGCAAACACATCACTCACACGAAGCTGCTTACCTATATGCTGCTTTGCAAACTCAAATTTATTCTGTAAACTACCACCCAAAGCAAGCTCAAACATTTCTGGGGTTTTCTGACCCCTTGGGGTCTGGTGAGTGGAAGTGTAAACAATAAGCCGCAGGTCGTCAAACTCGGTTATATCTATCCTTGACAACTCCTGCTTTAGCTCCTTAGCCACAGGTATCTTCCTTGCAAGAAGCTTATCATTCGAAACAACAATTTCCTTCGCAGCTTTCAAGCCATGGTCTGTCTGCTTGTAGAGCCTAATAGAATAAATATTAAGTGGAGGACACTCAATTAGCGTAATCGGCATTGCTATTTTCTCGCCCTTTGTTCTTGACTTTAATCTGTTATCCAAGACAATAGCATGAAGCATCTCCACCTTGTAGCCATAAAAACCAAGTGGCTTGGTCTCATCTATTTCGGGCCAAGACCTACACCTAGGATATATTCTTCTGGCTCTCTTTCTCGGCCAGTACTGCATACTTCCGTGTCTTGGTGAACGGGTTGTTGGCATTTTATAAATTGCTAGGTAATTATGCCCTCTTATTCAAAAGGG
>CAYOTZ010000005.1:0-329 GCA_964407035.1 uncultured Methanosarcinales archaeon
AGACCATCATCGCACAGGGAATTGTCCGGAATGTAATCGCACTGGTCCAAAACCTCATTACAACTGTCTTGGGTGCAGGCAACACCATCATCGCAGGTGGGGGGAGTGCCTGGTTGGCAGCCTAACTGGGCATCGCAGAACTCTGCCCCATCACAGAAAACCCCATTATCGCAATAAGCATCGTCTGGAATATGGACGCAATCATCAAGCTCCTCATCACACACATCTGTTGTGCAACCCAGACCATCGTCCTCACAATTCAATGGCTCGCCTGTGCATTCGCCACTGGCATCGCAGTGGTCGTTAGTGGTACAGAAAAGCCCATCGTC
>CAYOTZ010000005.1:339-8421 GCA_964407035.1 uncultured Methanosarcinales archaeon
TGCCCCTTAGTAGAGCAATCGCTCCACACGCCACCGGTGCATATTTGCAAACCCTCGCAAACACCTGTACCGCAAGGCCTGGTAGCGCCATCACAATCAGAATCCTCGCAGTCCGTAAACCCGTCATGGTCGTTATCTGTGCCGTCATCGCAGTTGCCGGCTGCAGCAGATTCCTCAGTGCCCTCTCGCGTCATAGCCTCGTCAGCCCACCAGGGGTCGTAATCAACATTGCCGCTAACCTTATCACCAGAACCCGGCGAGTGGCTCGGACCGTCTGCTGCACCCCACCAATTGTGCTCTGCATTAAGTGTGGGGTTTGTATCAAAATTACGTACTCCAAAATGTATATTCCCTGATATTCTGTTGTTAGAAAAATAATTAGTTTGACTGGGGGCCCTACCATCAGAATACTGGGCCACCCCATAATCATTCCCATATATATAATTCATTGTTACATTATTGTAATATGCATTGTTAAGATAAATCCCCTGGCCAAAGGGGAATGTTGGTAAATAGTTCCATCTGTGATTGTAAATCTCATTATCAATTATATCGTTGTTATCTGCAAATGAGAGTTGAATGCCGTAAGCAGAATTGTCTGGTTCCTGTGCATAAGTGTTGAGTCCATTATTGTATATTTTGTTTCCCTCAATCCTATTATTTTCAGAAAGGATTGAATCATCGTAAGAGCCGCCCAAGTATATGCCTTGCCTATCGTTACTGTATATCTCATTGTTTAATATCGAGTTACTATCAAAATCATCAATAATAGGTGCTCCAGGTCCGGACCAGAACATTATACCAGCTCCCTCGTATCCATTAACATTATAGTTGTGATGTATAGAACAATTACTTATTGTGCTCCCATCTGTATCTAAGGAGGATATCCCGTTTGTACCATTAGTAAGCTCAAATTCACTAACAATAACAGCGTCCGCAGATATGGTAATACAAGGACCTAGCCTAGAACCATCTATTTTTGGCCTAGAACCACCCAAAAGGTTAACTGGTTTATTTATGACTACATTCTCATAGTAAGTGCCCTCGCCAACCTCAATCTTTGTATTGTCTGTGGCTGAATCTATTGCTGGCTGAATTGCTTCAAAATGGTCCTCTGTTATGTCCCAGTCAAGCTTGAATAGTGCTATTTCACCATCCCCAAGTTGGGTGCCGTCCTTTTCTGTTGTATAAAAGATATAGGCATTGGTTCCGTCAGACAAGCCAACTGGCCAAAAGTCCCACCATTTTGTGCTGCCGTAACCCCCGCCCGTCACATGGGTTGCTGTTGCCCATGTTGCACCTGTTAAGCCATCTGTAGACTTTGTAATCACAATGTGTTGTTCGTCTGTAGCATCATCGTATGGTGCAGACAGCACATACAAAGCCCAAAGATGCACAAAAATATGTGGGTCGTAGAATCCTTCCAAGTTGTCCACATCTGTGCCTGTATCCCATGTTGCACCATCGTCTGTTGAGCGATAAAGCCGTATTGGATTATTCGTAGTGTCGCTTATGCTAACCACATACAATGTGCCGCCTGATTTTGTGATTGCCGGCTGGTTGTCGGTTGAAATCTGTACAGGCGTACTCCAAGTAACTCCATTGTCTGTGGACTTCGAAAAATAAGAATTATAGTCCGTGCCTTCCCAGACCACATAGATTGTTGAGCCATCATAATATGTGCGGACATGTCCACCTGTTATTGTGCCAGACACAGGCACAATCTGTGTTGGGCCGGACCATTGATGGGTCGTGGGGTTATAGGTATATTTGTAAAAATTCCTGTTTGTGCTATGCTGTCCAGAGCTCACAATAACAAGAATCGAGCCATCTGAGAACACAATACCGGAAGCAACACGCTGATCGAACCCGGCTGGTCTGTTTGTGTAACTTATTCCTATCTGCTGCTCTGGGGCGGCTATCAAGGCCTCTGGCGAGGAAGCTGTTTTGTAAAAAACAGAGTATGCATCTGAGTCTGGGTTGTAGCCAGAAACACAACGGACGCCAATACCAGAATCTCCCTTTGTGTAAAAGAGCCAATAATTTGAGCCATCAAAGAAAGGTGCAGGATTGCGGTCATATTTTGGGTGGTCTGTCAAGTAGACAGGCTTGCTCACATACACAGTGGCAACTGCAACCTGGACGCTCAGGACTAATAGAAGTAGTACAATTAGGCATCTTTTCATATCCAACCACCCTTATTTTTAATGACCAACTGAAAATGATTTGAGCATAATATCATTCACAACAAATTTGTCAGAAACAAGCATAATAGAGCCATCAGCAACAAGTAGTGCCACATCTGCATTAAAACGGCCAGAGATGTGCCTACCTGTCCTCACATAACGCCAGATTGGATAACCGCGAGAGTTATAGCCAGCTATAACGCGCTTGTTCTTCTGCGATACCCTGTAGCTCACAACAGCAGGCACATTCAGGAACAACCAACCATCCTTGAGCATACACCTGTCTTTTATCCTCATCCTGATATTGAAGCTTATCTTCTCATCATGATTCTCGCCGTAAAAATTATAGGTGAGATAGCCACGGCATAAGCCGTCTGCCTGCCTGAGAGAAGTCACAAACCGAGACCTGCTTGTGGATGTGTAAGTATCATTAAAAATCAAAATACCATCATAGCCCCTAACAAAAGCCCTTGTGTGTATGATGGGCACATAGCTAAAGCATGGCGCAGCTGTAAGAAGTAAGAGTATAAGATAAACAAGCTTTAATTTCGTAACTATCACCCAGAGCTTTTTTTATTTACTATTAAAGAAGAAGTATATAAAAGTTATTGGACACTACCCGGTTATGAATAATCCGCAGGTTGAACACTAAAAGCTATGTTTTGTGTGACAGAATTGCCCGCCTTGTCCTCTGCTCTTATCTCAAGCTGATATTCGCCATAGCTGAAATACCTGTAGCTGTGATAGCTCGAACAGCTCCTGCAGAGCGTCTTCCAAGTTGGGTTGTTAGAAGCGTGATTAATGTAGCTTATCTTGCATGGCTCACTCACATCTATATCAAACGGTATTCTCCTATCATTATGCATCCCTGGTGCTGGATTTTCTATATTCATCACTGGCTGCTCGGTGTCCACAAAAATCCTTGCAGGACTCCTCTGCCTGGTTACTAAGCCAACTTCGTCAATAAGCTCAACGAAATAGTACACATAATCGCCATTAAGGGCTGCTATCTCTGGCACAAAGAAGTCATAGTTCTGGTTCTTGCCAGCAGGCAGCCCTGTGAATGTTCGGTTTGCATAGTGGCTGTCTTGCGCGGTGCTGTAAAAGAATATTAACCGAGATGGCGAGGTTTCTGTATACAAAAGATTGAACCAGCCATTTCCTGCCTGCCTTGGCATTAGCTTCTGGATTCTCGGCTTTGTAGAGTCGGCGATTATATTGCGGGTAACCATAACAGAGTTGCTGGCTTTGTCTGTAGCCCTTATCCTAAGTTGGTAGTTACCATCTCTAACACTCTTGTAACTATAATAGGCATCGCAGTCCCTGCAGAGACGCTGCCATCTCCTGCCATCCAAAGAGTATTCTACAGCAGCTGGCTCTGAAACAGAGAGATTAAACCACAGCTTTTTGTTGTTGATTTTGGCTTCATCGATTGGCTCATGGATGTTCAGCACTGGTTTTGCAGTGTCCAGCACAAAGCTAACTGGCTTTGATTGTGCCTTTGAGCCGGAAATATCCTGAACAACAAAGTAATAATAAACAAGCCCGTTGCTTACTCCTCCAAGTTCAAAAACGCACTTCTGGTTCCTGCCAGATGGGCAGCTGTGAGTGCTGAGTTTGTTGTAGCTCAAGCCATTATCTGTTCTGAAGAAAAGGGTTGTATTAACAAGATTATCCTCGTCGTAAGTCACGCTCAAAGTGCCGTTACCATAGCTGCCCTTCTTCGGCAAGGTGCTCCTTATCCTTGGCTGCTTTGAGTCAACATAAAACTCGCGTGTTGCCTCTGCTGAGTTGCCTGCTTTGTCTATTGCCCTTATAACAATATGATGATAGCCATCCTGGAAGCTCTCTGTTCTGCTGTAAGTTGTGCAATCTCTGCATAAACGCTTCCATTTTGGTCTTGACTCTGTGGTGTCCATGTACGATAACTCACTCGGTTCGTTTGTTGTAATCTCAAATGGAATGCTCCTTGTATCAAAAACATGAGTATAAGGGTTTGGCGGTGATACAATACTTAGCTCTGGTGCTATAGTGTCAACAAGAACCTCAACTGGCTCTGTATACATAGTTGTGGCTCTGTCTGTAATAGCAAACCTGTACAGCAATCTGCCCTGTGCCAATCCATCAACGCTAAAACGGCACTCCACATTAGCGCCAGATGGGCAATCTTCTTTCGCAACGCGCTTGTAATCAGCAGAGCCGGCATCTTTATAGTCCAATGTAATGTTAACAACATTCTGCTCTGTGTATTGAATTATGAAAGTGCCGTTGCAATAATCAGCTCTTGTTGGTAATGTTCGCCTTATTCTTGGCGCAACAGAATCCACATAAAAGCTCACATTTTTCTTGTCTGTGTTACCCTTTCTGTCTATTGCTCTTACTGTTATGGTATGCTGGCCGTCTTCAAATGTGCGCTTGCCCTGATAGCTGGCACACTTTCCCGGGCACAACTTTGTCCAGCCGTAGCGCTCCCTGCCAACTTCCATAAAATCAAGCTTGTATGCAACCTCGCTCAGCACAATATCAAAAGGCACATACCTGTTGTTGTAAGAGTGAGCTGCATGGGGCTCTACAATGGTAATTTCAGGCGGTTGTAGGTCAGTATCGCCAGAGCCACCGTCACAACTGCAACCGGGCAGGCCAGCGCACCTGTAGAAAGGTGCAGAATAGCCGCTATCTGTGAGGCAGAGCATACAGCAATCGTGTTCGCAAACCCAGCCAGTTGGCAGGCTCTCGCCTTCAGAAAGGCATTCATAATGGTAAGCTTTAACAATCGGAGCTGCAGAGAGAACTACAATCAATATGAGCATTAATGCCTTGTATTGTTTCATTTTGGCATAATTTTACGATATGAAGAGCATAAGTTTTTGTTTTAAATAAAAGTGAAATAAAAAAAGAAAAGTTTAGCAGCTTATATTGCCTCACCCCAGAAGTATATGCTGCCGTCACTAAAGTCGCCATTGCATGGCTCTGGCAGATTCAACTTGAAGGTTACGGCAATCTCTTGGCCAGGTGCCAGCAGATTCGCTGCATAACCCAAAGCCCCACCATTTATTGGAGCTGCAGGTAATACCTCTGCTTTGCCATACAGTGATCTGTCCCAGTGGTCGCCATACCGTATGCTTAGGTAGCCCTCTTTGTCTGGGAGTCGTGTATAAGGAGCGACAACATCTGCTGTGCTGTAAGCGCCCTTCACTGCGTAATACTTGAAGTTAGTCAAAGCAAGCTGGTTGGTTGTTGGACACTTGGCACCTGAACTCGTCGGGTCGTAAAAGTCGGTTCCTGTAATGAACATGTCAAGTATAACGCCGCTGCCGGCGTCTGCGTCATTACCGACAAGTATTGTGTCTGAGTAGGCGGTTGTTCCTGGCCTTACAATACCAAAGTCAATGTTGCCGTCTATGCTCAATGCAATTGTCGGGTTGAAGAACCAGTATTCATTCTCGTCAAATGTGCTGAGCTGTCCGTCAAGGTCCTCAACCTCTGCAGTCACCCAGTACTCGCCATACATTGAGTCAGCTGGCTCAACTGTGAGCACACAGTCATAAACAGCCATTGTGTCTGCTTCAAAGGTTTCTATTTCCTCTTCGAGAATCCTCGCTCCACATTCATCGAATGGATTACTTATGGTTTGTGAAGACAAGTCACAGTTAACCTCAATGTCATTGCCTTCTCCCTGAACAACACCGAGTGTCACATAAACATCCTTTATCTTCTCTATGCCGTTCTTGTCCATCACGAGAACTCTCCACTTCACTTGCTCGCCTTCAAAGGCGTAATTGCCAATTCTTTCTGTTAAATCTGTTACATTGCCCGTCCAGTTTCTCCATTGCTGAATATTGTCATCAACTATCTTCCTGTGGTCGCAGAGCCAGATCAACGGCTTGAAGTCCTCTGTTTCCATGTTCACTCCAACCCCTGTCCCAACGCTCGTCGCCAATGCCGCTGGCACAAGCAGCAGCGCTGCCAACACCAACGCATATATCTTATTCATTTTTCCTATACCTCCTTCCTGTTTTTAGTCGTACCAGCCATACGCATTCGTTCGTGCAGCAGGATTAGTAAAGCTGGTACAAGCTAGCATAATGCTAATTTCCCCCAGCTGCACTCATTACAAACGCATATGAACATAAAGCCACGGCTAAAGCCGCAGTATAACCACCCTCAAAAGTTAAATCTTTTTTGTTATCTAAACATAGCAACTAATTGTTTTCATTCTAATATGACAAACTTATATAAATATTTTGTTATAATGGAGTATATACAATCAGAAAGTGTAGCTCGTTTCCAGCTTCAGCTTGCCCTCAAGTTTTTTCACTGGAGTTACAGGAAAGTAGGCAGCGACATTCAAACTCTTGAACTGCACAGAGAGCCCGGCAACAATGTAATGTTCACCATCCTGAACAGCAAGCCCGAAATCAAATTCTCTGTAACTTCTGTCGAGCTGACCGATACGGAGCATAAACAAACTCTGCTCAGGGTTAATAATAACAGTAAAATTAGAATCAATCAAAGGTATTTTCCTATCGAGCACACTTGCAGTAACACCGAATACAAAATCATTTTCAAGGCAGCCCAAATACTCAAGTGAAAAGAGGCACTTCTCATAGCCCTTCTCTGGACTAAAAAAGAGCTCGTAGTTCAAGCTGTTGACATACACAACATCGTCAATAACACCGGGCTCCTGCAACCCAAAACTCGCTATGAGCTTTACATCTTGGCTAACCAGAAAACCCAGGCCTGTATGGAATTCCATGTTGCTTGAATTACCCTGATGAACAAGACAGAAAGGCAAACTGTAATCTCCTCTCAGCATAAATTCTTCAGAATTCAACCTTGCCTCAAGCCTTACATCTCTGAACACTTGTCCAGACAAATCATGTGGAGTTATACCATAAGCATTAAAGTTCAGAAGGGCAACTGCACCCAAACCAGCCAGTATTTTCTTTAGCATACGCCTTGCTAATCTATTTATCTTTAAATAATTTTCTACTTTAAAGTGGTTCAATAACCAAAAGTAAGCTGGAGCTTGTCACCCGGTTGCACCTTGTAATCAGCAACACCCAGCATAGAGGGCTTACCATTCACATAGAACTGCCAGTAATACTTGCCAGTGTCACAGATACTGTCAATGCACTCCAATCTACCCCTGTAGCTAACATTGTGAGCATAATCAACGAGTTGCAGCGCGGTGACGCCAGAGGCATTGTAACGCTCCACTTGGCGATTCCCAAAAATAGAAATCTCAAGATAGACAGGCCCCTTATGCTCGCTCTTTTGTTCTCTTGAACAGCTGCTTCCCATAATTGCGAATAGCAGCAATAGCATTAGTAATAAACTCTTTTTCATGAAACCCCTCCCTTACCAATCTTTGAGCGAAAAAAGGCAGTGCAAGGGCAAACACTGCATTTGACACCAGATGCGTTAATGAAAACGGCAGTGCAGTCACAAGAGCCAGCAACAGATTGCCACCAAAAAAGATAGCAGAGTAGGCATTCATAACCAACTCAAAAAACACTGTCGCTAAGAGCATTACGAAAATCGACTTTATAAAGTTTAGCTTTTTACCAACCAAGCCTCCGAGCCAGCCGGCAACACCAAAGCAGAACAGCTGGGGCAGTGTCCATGGTCCCTGGCCGCCAAAAACAAAAAAATTTGAAATATAAAGCGAGGAAGCTCCAATCAGAAAGCCCTTTTTCCTGCCAAACAGCCAGCCTCCGAGCACTGCGAAAAATGTGAGTGGCTCAATACTGGGAAGCCATTGCAGGGCTGAACGCAGCCCGGCAGCTACTCCGATAAAGCTAATAATAGCGAGTAGCTCTTTCAGCTTTATCAGCTCAAGCTGCTGCTCAATAAGCTTCTGCTTTAGCTTAGTTTTTTGCTTCTGCTTTAGCTT